>JBDUDZ010000073.1:0-9734 GCA_040002635.1 Rhodoglobus sp. | reverse complement strand
TGATCGTACCCGCCCGGCGTAGAATTCCGTGTGCCCTCCGACCACATCGACCCCGGCGACCTCGCCGCCACGCTGCGCGTGCTGGCGGCGATGGCCGAGCTCGACGAGGAGCATCCCGACTTCGTCGCAGTGCGGCAGGCAACAGCAAAGATGT
Organism: Rhodoglobus sp.; assembly: GCA_040002635.1. Lineage (GTDB taxonomy): Bacteria > Actinomycetota > Actinomycetes > Actinomycetales > Microbacteriaceae > Rhodoglobus. Next base: position 9,580 of record JBDUDZ010000073.1, on the reverse strand, counting down.
TCAAGGCGGTCAAGAAGGAGCGCCGCCTCGAAAAGCGGGCGGTCATTGCCGACGCGGATCGCAGCGTGATCGCGGCCACGGCGACCGGCGCGCCGGACCGCATCGATGACGAGACCCGGGGCGTTCCCATCAGTACTGCGACGACCGCCGCGACCGCCGGCACGCTGATGAAAGCGCGTGCCTGCTACATCTGCAAGCAGCCGTATACGCAGGTTGACGCCTTCTACCATCAGCTCTGCCCCGACTGCGCGGCAATGAGTCACGCCAAACGCGATGCCCGCACCGACCTCTCCGGTAAACGCGCCCTGCTCACCGGCGGCCGCGCGAAAATTGGCATGTACATTGCGCTGCGCCTGCTGCGGGATGGCGCACACACCACGATTACCACGCGCTTCCCGCGCGACGCGGTAAGAAGGTTCACCTCTCTCGACGACTCTGCCGACTGGATCCACCGGCTCAAGATCGTCGGCATCGACCTGCGCGACCCTGCGCAGGTCATCGGCCTGGCCGAGTCTGTCGTGGCCGCCGGGCCGCTCGACATCCTGATCAACAACGCGACGCAAACCGTGCGCCGCTCCCCCGGCGCCTACCAGCCGCTCGTGGATGCCGAACTCGCCGCCCTGCCCGACGGCCCGCTGCCCGAGCTGGTCACCTTCGGCCACACCAACGACCCGCACCCCCAGGCGCTCGCCCGAAGCATCACGGCGCACCCGATCCTGGCGGCCGCCGCCGAAAAGGCCGACGAACTCACCGCGCAGGCAATGACGGCCGGCAGCTCATCTCTCGAACGTCTCGCCGCGGGAACGGCAATCGACGCGGGTGGTCTCCTGCCCGACCTCGCGCACGTGAACTCCTGGACGCAGCACGTCGACGAGGTCGACCCGCTGGAGATGCTCGAGGTGCAGCTCGCCAATACGACAGCCCCGTTCATCCTCGTGTCCCGGTTGCGGCCAGCGATGGCCGCCAGTGCTGCCCACCGCAAATACATAGTCAATGTGTCGGCGATGGAGGGTGTCTTCGGACGCGGTTACAAAGGCCCGGGGCATCCGCACACAAACATGGCAAAAGCCGCGGTAAACATGCTCACCCGTACGAGCGCGCGCGAGATGTTCGAGACCGACGGCATTCTGATGACGAGCGTCGACACCGGCTGGATCACCGATGAGCGGCCGCACCCCACGAAGATTCGCCTTGCCGAAGAAGGATTCCACGCCCCACTCGACCTCGTCGACGGCGCCGCCCGCGTCTACGACCCGATCGTGCGCGGCGAAGCCGGCGAGGACGTGTTCGGCGTCTTCCTCAAGGACTACGCGCCGGGTCAGTGGTGAGCGCAGCGCGATGAATATCGGCGACCGCGTGGTTGTGCGCTACCGGCTGCCCGATGGCAGGGCAACGGATGCGCTGGGCACCCTGGTCAGCGTCGACTCAACCCACTGGGTGGTGGCGGGCAAACGTGGCCCGGAGCACATCGCGCTGGCCGACATCATCACGGCGAGGGAGGTGCCGCCCCCGCCTGCACCTCGTCCGCGCTGACGCTGCTCCCAGGAACGACCCCCTCCTCTTCGCTGGGTGCGGCAACGGAATCCAGCGGTATCCCGGGCCGGATGTCCAAGGTTGTTCCTCTCGCTGCGCCGACAGTGGCCGCGGCGTTCGTGCCGATCACGTCGATTCGATGCAGGATGACCCCCTCCGCCACGGTTCGAAGCGTGAGCTCATTCCGATGGGCATAGGCCCGCAGGGCGGAGAGCGCCTCATCGGCGCCGATGCCCCCCGAGCCGACAAGCACGCCCTTTGCCTGCTCGATGATCACCCTGGTCTCCAGCGCATGTTGCAGCTGGTCGGCATTCACTTCGGCCTCTCGCGCTGCCCGCTCCTGCACGACTCCGGTCGTTGCGACGTCGGCCAGTGCCTGCGCCAGTGCGGCGTCCGCCGAGTTGAGCTCACCCAATCCGGTGCCGAACAGGTTCATCGCCCCGTACGTCCGCCCGCGCAGGCGTAGCGGAATCGCACAGATCGATTGGAAGCCCTGCGCGAGAGCCGCGGAACTGAAGTTAGGCCAGAGCGCTTCGTGGGCGGCAATGTCACCTACGGAGATCATTACTCCCCCGTTGTAACAGTCGATGCATGGCCCCGCACCGGCATCGTGCTGCATTATCTCAACGAAGTCTGCACCCTGGCTGGTCGCTGCCATCAGACGCAGATTGCCGTCATCGTCTGCCAGCACGAGACCTGCCGCCTGCACCTCAAGTAGGTCTACGCACTCCTGCAAGAGGGTGTGAAGCAGGTCGACGAGGTCGTAGTTGATAAGCGTGTCGGCGACGCGCACAAAGGCCGCGCTAACTTGCGTCTCTCGGGAACGCGCTCTCATCTTGCCCCGCAATGCTCGGTGATCGTGAGTCGTCGGCAGCCGGGGTCTAGAGCAACTGATGTGGAGGCTACACCCACAATGCTCGACCTGAACGAGAATGCGGAAGGTGGGGTCTACTGGGGATCGGGCCGGGCGAAGGCATTCTGCCCCAGCACATCGAACGATCTATCGATCACGCCCTCGGCAACAGCCCTCAGGGGGATGTTGTTGCGTCGCGCATAGGAACGCAGCGCGAGGAAGGCGTCATCAACGCCCATCAGGCCCATTGCAGACAGCACGCCTTTCGCCTGCTCGATGATGATCCTGCTCTCCAGCGCTCGCTGAAGCTGCTCCGTCACCATCGTGGTCTCGCGGATGCCGCGCTCCTGCAGGATGCCGATTGTCGCAACATCCGCGAGGGCCTGGGCGACCGCGGCATCCGGGGCGTTCAACTCCATGGTCTGCGTACCGAACAGGTTCATTGCGCCGAGGATCTGGCCGCGCAGGCGAAGTGGGATCGCGGCGACCGAATGAAAGCCCTGCTGCAACGCGGCACGCTGGAACTCGGGCCAACGGCCCCCGTACCGCGCAATGTCACTCACCATGACTGCGAGGCCGGTCTTGTAGCACTCGATGCACGGCCCGCTGCCCGCGTTGTGTTGCATGATCTCGACAAAGTCCGCGCGTTCGCTCGTGGAAGCCATGAGCTGAAGGTCTCCGTTGTCGTCCGCGAGCACAAGACCTGCGGCCTGGACGTCGAGCACGTTCGTGCAGACCTCGACGAGGGTATGAAGCAGATCGATGATGTCGTAGTCCGCGATGAGCGTGTCGGCTACCTTGACGAACGCGGCGTTGATCCGCTCTTCACGGGACGAGTCGCCCATGGGTCTGTCCTAACGGAAGCCCACGCGCTGCGCAGACCCTTCGAAAACCGCCATGGTGCGGTTGGGGGTCGAACTAGCTGAGTCTACCTCGCTGCGCGCTGGGCCGAACCGTCGTGCATAGACTGAGCGCGCGACGCCGCGAACGAGTGCGACGCTTAGCTTCGGCTCGGCCAATCCGGAAAGCTCCCATGACGGACGAGGACGTGGCCCTTCCCTATCGCTCGCCGGTATCGCCCACCGGTCTTTGCGGCCTGTTCGTGGACAGCCTCCCGGTCACCGGTGCGTCGATCTCGGTGTTCGACGAGGCGGGACGGCAGTCCACGATCTGCTCGAGCGACTCTCGTGCGACAAGACTCGATGAACTTCAGCTGGAAATGGGGATCGGTCCCCGCTGGGAGGTGCTTCGCACCGGCAAGCAGGTCGTGGCGCCGGACCTGCCCCACTCAAACCCGAGCTGGTCCTCGTTCGCGGCCGCGGCAGTAGATCTCGGAGTTGGCGCCCTATTCGCGTTCCCCATGTCCGTCGGAGCGGTGACGGTGGGAGTTGTCGAATTGCACAGCACCGCTGCCGGCATGCTCAACCATGGCGACATCTCCATCGCCCAGCGGCTCACCTCCGGGGTGACCTGGCGAGCAGTGCACCTTGGACTGCGATCGACACGAGAAGCTTCGATAGCCGACAGCAGGGCGCCGGCGCTGCGCCGGGAAGTCCACCAGGCCACCGGGATGATCCTCGTACAGCTGGGCGTCGGCGCGACCGAGGCGTTCGCCCGCCTCCGGGCGTACGCCTTCGCCACCGGCCGCCCGGTGCAGGATGTCGCACACGATGTCGTCACCTGGAAACTCGACTTCAGCGACCTCCCAGACTGAACACCGCCCGATCAGGTCGCCGAGGCCCGCCGGATTGTCTTGACGTCGGTAAGCCCCAGCACGGGTGCGCCGTGGCCGTGCCTGCCATCGACGATGAACCAGATCACGTTCTCGAGAAGCAGGTAGGGCAGGTAGGCCGCGAACTGGAGCACAACGACTGGCAGCATGAGCGCGCCGGCATAGCTGAACCACACGAGCATCTGCCATTGCCCACCGATTGCACTTGTAGCCAACGGGGTGAAAATCATGAGCAGCCCGACCCAGAGTGGCAAGCCGAACGTGAGCACGGCGACCAGCGAACCCGCCACCAGGAGCAGGCCGAGTATCCCGACAAACAAGAATCCGATCAGCGCCCCCACGGCGTGCTTCTGGTAACGCTCGAGGGCGACGAATGTCCACATCAGCCAGGATCGGAACGGCGCAACCCGCAATTCGCGCAGGCCGAGGCGGAACCGTCTATCGATCTGGATTCGGCGTTGCACAGCCTCCCTGCCGCTGATCTTCTCCTGGTCGAGGTACTGCGCCGAGAAGACTTTCCAGCACTCGCTGTCGTGAACTATTGCCGGTGCGGTCTGCCTGCCGTAGGAGGCGATGAGGCTCCAGAACACGCTCGGCACCGAGGCGAGGTCGGTGCGATTGCCCGGCGTCGGATGCTTGCGGGGTTCGTGGCGGTGGGCCCAAATGATGTCGGAATGCGGCGGCGCTTCTCCCATTCCCTCGTAGTATCCGATCTCGTGCCGCAACTGGAAGGTGGCCGATGCCACCGGCACCTGCGCGAGCTCGATTGTCGTCAACTTGACGCGGTCCTGGTCCACGAACATTTCTTATCCCCTTTTGGTTGTTCGCAGGTTAGCCCGTTAGCGTACGCGGGAGAAGAAGCTGTCTACCCAGCGCCGTATCATGGGGACGACGAGCGCGATTTTCCGAAGCGGAGGAACAGTGACGCAGGTGACTGCCGCCAGGGCCCCCCGGCATCCGGAGGTCGACGGTCGCATCTTTGCTGCTGCGCTTGACATCCTGCGCAGCCGCGGACCACTTGCCGTGAGCATCGAATCAGTTGCGGCCGCATCCGGCGTTGCGAAGACCACGATCTATCGCCGCTACGAGAACCGCGAGTCACTGTTGACCGCTGCAATCACGTCAGCCACGACAACTGTCGACTATCCATCAGGGCTCACCGCACAGGACTCGCTGCGCTGGGTGCTGCGCCACGCTCGAGACACCATCGATCACGTCGTCGGTCGCGGAACGGTCGCTGCCGTGATCGTCAACGAAGACCCCCAGTTCACGAAACTACTGCTGGGGATGATCCGTGCCACCTCCAGCCCGTTGCGGGAAGACCTGCGCGAGCGCGCCCTCGCCGGTGAGATCAAGGCCGACGTCGATGTGGAACTCGCGATCAGCATCCTGCTCGGAGTCGTTGTGGCAGAACTCATCCGCGGACGGGTCACCGACGACGACTGGGTCGACTCGGTGCTCGCCCTGCTCTGGCCCGCATTCGCGGGTTAGGCGTTACTTCGCGGCCGCCTTCGCCGAAGACTTTGCGACTGGCTTCTTCGCAGGAGCCTTGGCAGCTACTGGCGGCTTCGCAGGAGCCTTAGTTGCAGCGGGCGCCTTCGCAGGAGCTTTAGTTGCAGCCGGAGCTTTCTTGTTCGGCAGGATCTTGCCCGGGTTGAAGTTCTCGGCGGGGTCGGCCGAGGCGAACAGGCCCGTCATGATCTTGACGCCCTCCGGGGAGATGTCTTCCGACAGCCAGGGGCTGTGCTCGAGACCGACTCCGTGGTGGTGCGAGATCGTGGCATCAGTGTCAACAAACGCCTGCTGGATAGCGTTCTTCACGACGTTGTACTCGGCGATCGGGTCATCCCCGAAGACGAATGCGAAGGTGAAGTACAGGCAGGCACCCGAGTGGTACGAGTGCGACATGTGCGACATGATCCAGCCCTCGATGCCGAGCGAGGCATATGCCTTGTTGGCCGCCGCGTAGACGTTCTCGTGCACGGCGATCAGCTTCGACCAGGGAGCCGCCGTCTCGGAGACATCCCCGGCCGCACCCATGTCGAGCAGGAAGTCGCGCAGATAGGGGGTGTCGAACTTCTTCTGGTCGTAGAGGATGCCGGGGCCGGTGCCAACCCCCATGCCGCCGTGCTTCTTGATTATCGCGTCGACGAGCGATTTCTGGCGCTTGGCGTGTGACGTGCTGCCCTCATAGCCGATGAACGAGAGGCAGATGTCTTCCAGGTTCCAGCCCTTGGACTTCATGAGCCCCGGCAGCACAGTGCCGGCGAGGAACTTGTCGAAGCCCTTGCGGTCTTTGCTGGTGGCCAGCGAGAAACCTGTCTCGCGCGCGTCAGAGACTCGGGTGATCGAGGGTGCGGCGTCAGATTCAGAGATCGCCTGCATTGCGGCGATGCCGGCCTTCCAATTCGGGAAGAAGTAGGCGTAAACATCGCGCTTCTCGGGAACGCGGTGCACCTGCACGGTGACCTCGGTGATGACGCCGAGGCGCCCCTCGGAGCCGAGGATCATCTCGCGCACGGAAGGGCCGCTCGAGGTCGACGGAAGCGGCCGAAGCACAAGAGTGCCGCCGGCACGCACGACGCGGAGGCCGCGGGCGATGTCGGCAATGTCGCCGTACTTATCCGACTGCATGCCCGACGAACGGGTGGCAACCCAGCCGCCGACCGTGGAGTGGGTGAAGCTGTCGGGGAAGTGGCCGATTGTCCAGCCCTGGGCGTTGAGCTGCTCCTCGAGGTCCGGGCCCTGGGCTCCGGCCTGGATGCGGGCCAGCCCGGAGTCGGTGTCAATGTCGATGACCTTGTGCAGGCGACCGAGGTCGAGCGACACGATGGTGCGCTTCTCCTGGGGCATCGGCTCAAGGCTGCCGCCGATGTTCGAGCCGCCGCCGAACGGGATGATGACGGCGTTGGCTGCGACCGCGGCATCCACGATCTTCTGCACTTCGGCCTCGTCAGCCGGGTAGATCACCACGTCGGGGCTGCGAAGAATGAGGTTGCCACGCACCCGCATGAGATCGCGAATGCTCTTGCCGTACGTGTGCACGACGCGCGCCATGTCATCGGTGGTGATGTAGCCCGCGCCGACGATCGCCGTGAGCGATTTAGTGAATGCTGCTGTCGCGTTCGACTTCGGCACGTTGAGATCGGCGAACGACGGTTCACCCGTGCGGGTCGCTGTCAGCAGGTCGAGGCCCACCGCATGCTTCACGAATGGCGCGAAACCCGGCTTGTCATCGAAGTGGAAGCCCACCCCATCGATTCCCCAGCCCCACCACTTCATGTGCTTGACGTCGGTCACTTCGTTCCCTCCTGGGCATGCACTGGCACGCCTGCCGGACTTACTGATGAATGAAGCCGGCGAACTTCTTCGTTAAGCCGGACCGAAAACTCTTCTGCCGTCTCGCCCACGCCGGGGTGCATCGGTGCGCCAAAGACTATCGCGACCGGGAAGCGACCGCGCTTTGGCCAGTTCAGGCCACGCGGCATTGCGATGCTCGCACCCACCAAGGCGATCGGCAGACATGGCACCTTCGTTGCAATCGCCAACGCAGCGGCCCCAGATTTGAAACGCCCGAGCACGCCGTCTTTCGATCTCCCGCCTTCGGGAAATATCAGCAGCGGGACCTCGCGTTCGAGAAGCGCCTTCGATGAGCCGCCACGCTTGCCCTCAGAGTTGCGCTCGATCGCGAAAGCGTTGAAGAACAACGTGGTGAGCCATTTGCGCCAGCGCACGTCAAAGAAATAGTCGGCCGCGGCACCGGCAGCAAGATAACGGGCGTGGCGACGCGGTAGACCGCCAATGATGAGCGGGGCATCGAGATGGCTCGAGTGGTTGGCCACGACGATGAACGGTGCGCGCAAGTCGGCGATCGCGTCTTCGTTGTGCGTTGTTACACGCACCAGCCGCCATACCAGCGGCCTGAGTAGGCCGCGTTGGGCGACTAATCGCACGTTTGCGACTGCAGGGGAGGTGAACCTGTCCATGGTTACCCCTTCCGCGCCTTCACGATGGGAGGTTCGGAGCCCTCGCCCGCGTGGCTTGTCTCCACCGCGACTGGCTCCGATCGGGAAGACGAGATTCCCGCGGAAATCCATCGAATTGTCTTCATCGGCAGATGGCGGGCAAACCATCCGAGCACGCGGTAGCGAACAGTGGGTATGCAGATCACCCGACCACGCGCCGAATCGCGCAGGGCGATCCGAGCCACGTCATCCGGCTCTGACCACAGCCAGTTCGGCACCGAGCTGCGCCGCACCCCCGCCCGCTCATGCCATTCGGTTCGCACCCAGCCCGGCAGCACTGCGGTAACTGTCACTCCGGTGCCGCGTAACTCGACCGAGAGACCCTGGCTGAATGCAGTTACCCAGGCTTTGATCGCGCCGTACGAACCGGTGGCGAGAAAACTCTGCAGGCTGGAGATATTGATGATGCGCCCGCCGCGACCCGTCATGGCGCGCCCGGCGGCACCACCGAGTATCAGAATCGCGCGGCACATCACCTCGAAGGCGCTGTCGTGCAGTGAGGTGTCTTGTGACGTGAGAGCTGCGGGTACCGCCATGCCCGCGTTGTTCACGAGCACATCGATCGGCCGGGATGCGTCTTCGATGCGGGCGGCGACCTTCGCGACATCCGCTCGCTTAGCGAGGTCTGCGCTGATGGTTTCGACGTTTATTCCCGAAGCGGCATGCAACTGGGCGGAGACTGACTTGAGGCGGGCGGGATCGCGCGCCACAAGCACGAGATCGTATCCGGCAGCGGCCAACTGGCGAGCGAATGCGGCTCCGATGCCGGATGTGCCGCCCGTGATGAGAGCCGTTGCCATGATGAATACACTACGCTACGGGCCCCGTAGCGACGATTGGGTAGACTTACTCGCAAGGCCAACGGGAGGTAAGAGGGATGCCGGTGAATAAAGAGACATCCACCCGCAGTGATGTCGACATCATGCGCTTTCCCGCCCCCGATTTCGACGTGCGCGTTTATGCCCGCGACGCTGCTGCCTCGCATCGAGACGAGCTGGGACTCGATGAGTACCGCAGCAATCCCTTGAGCGCTGAGGCCTTGCGCATCGTGCGATATCTGCAGGTTATCGAGCGCGCCACGATGACCCATCTGCGCAGCGTGCTCGTGACGGCTACGCACAAAGACGCCCGCATCACCGCGTTCCTCACCACGTGGGCGTTCGAAAAGTACTGGATCGCCGACGCGTTCGAACAAATTGGGCTCGCCCACCAGCCTGAGGGCACCGACGTCGACCGCGCTGCCTTCATCACTCCCCCGGAGCGCACCATCCGCGAATCGATCTTCGCCAACATCGTCGGGCTACCGATGATCGCCGTGCATATGACACTCGGCACGATCGACACCTGGCTCAGCCAGGCCGCATACAGCCGTCTCGCCGCCCTCGAACCGCACCCGCAACTGACGAAAACTCTCGCTGCTTTCGGCAAACTCAAGGA
>JBDUDZ010000072.1:0-9800 GCA_040002635.1 Rhodoglobus sp. | reverse complement strand
CAGTGCGAAGCTGGCGCTTCTCGCAGTGCGAAGCTGGCGCTTCTCGCAGTGCGAAGATTGGGCAATGAACCGCACTGGTCGAACCCTCACCGCAGCGATCTCACGTAGCCCTGTGCGGCATGTGCTGCGGGTAGTAGTTCCGCCGGTGGACAGGTTCCTTTTCCGCAGCACCGGCGGTCGCTGGAAGCTCAGTGCGCCGGCAATGCCATCGCTCATGCTGTTCACCACCGGCGCGAAGAGCGGCATCCGCCGAGAGTCACCGCTCATCTGTTTCCCACAGTCCGACGGCACCTGGTTCATCGTCGGCAGCAACTTCGGCCTCGAGCACCACCCGGCCTGGACGGCGAACCTCATGGCCAACCCCGACGCCGAGGTGCACTTCCAGCGGAAGCTGCGGCCCGTCCGCGCCACATTGCTGAGCCAGCGCGAAGCCGACGAGTTGTGGCCCGCGCTCGAAGGCGAATGGCCGAACTACCGTGACTACGAGAAAACCGCCAAGCGCGACATCCGGGTGTTCCGTCTGGTGCCGACCGATGGCGCGGATGACCCGGCCTGATGCCCAGCGCCCTTCCCGTCGCTGACCCTGCTCCCCTCGACGGGCTCCTGCCCGCGTCGGTCGCAGATGACGCGGCGACCCGCAACTTCGGCGTCTACCTGCACGTTCCGTTCTGCCGGGTGCGCTGCGGCTACTGCGATTTCAACACGTATACGAGCGACGAACTGCGCGGCGCGAAGCGCACCGATTATGCCGGCCAGGCGATCACCGAGATCGCTCTCGCGTCGACAGTGCTGCGGGATGCCGGCCTGCCCGACCGCCCCGCCAGCACGGTCTTCTTCGGCGGCGGCACCCCCACGCTGCTGCCGTCATCCGATCTCGCCGCAATGCTGCAGGCGGTCATCGATACCTGGGACTTGGCGCCCGGAGCCGAGGTCACCACGGAGGCGAATCCCGATTCCGTCGACCTGGAGTACTTACTCGCGCTGCGCGAAGCGGGCTTCACTCGTGTCTCGTTCGGAATGCAGTCTGCGGTGCGGCACGTGCTTGCCACTCTCGAGCGCACCCACGACCCCGACCGGATCCCGCTCGTCGTGCAGTGGGCGCGCGAGGCCGGACTGCAGGTCAGCCTCGACCTAATCTACGGAACTCCGGGGGAGTCGCTGTCCGACTGGGAGGCATCCCTCGACCAGGCGCTCGCCCAGTCACCCGACCACATCTCCGCGTACGCGTTGATCGTCGAGGACGGAACCAAACTGGCGGCGCAGATTCGTCGCGGGGAAGTCGCCCCGCCCGACGATGACCTGCAAGCAGACATGTACGAGTTGGCGGAGCAGAAGCTGCACGCCGCCGGTTTTCAGTGGTACGAGGTCAGCAACTGGGCAAAATCCCCGGCATACCGCAGCGATCACAACCTCGGCTACTGGGTGGGCCATGACTGGTGGGGCATCGGGCCGGGCGCACACAGCCACATCGGCGGGGTGCGCTGGTGGAACGTCAAGCACCCGGCGGCGTATGCCGACCGGATCGCCGCTGGACACTCCCCGGCCGCGGGTCGCGAGACGCTTGACGCGGCGACGCGAAACATTGAGGCGGTGTTGTTGCGCACGCGGGTACGTGAGGGGTTTCCGATTGGGCTGCTCGCGGCATCCGGCCGAAATGCCGTCGCAGGCCTGATTGCCGACGAACTGGTGGATGCCCGCGCCGCCCTCTCGGGCCGCATCGAGCTCACACTGCGTGGCCGGCTGCTCGCCGACGCCGTGGTGCGCAGGCTGCTGGAGTAGCCCAGCTCGCCGGCCTCCGGCCACGACCACCGCGCGTCGGAATCATTCGCTTTTCAGGATCAGCGGCGCTCCGCGTGGAATAACCACATGCGTGGCGGCTCATCCTGAAAAGCGAGTGAGATCGGCGAAGCCAGCGACGTGCCGAAGCGACGAGTAAACGCGAAGCGACTAGCTAACGACGAGCGACAAGTTAGTGACGAGCGACTGCTTAACGCGGAGCGACTGCTTCACGCGGAGCGACTGCTTAACGCGGAGCGACTGCTTAACGCGGAGCGACTGCTTAACGCGGAGCGACTACTTAACGAACGGAATGCTCAACGGGTAGGTATAGCTCTGCCCGTTGTTCGCCGCGACTGCCGCGAGGATGCTGAAGATGATGCTCACAACCCACGCGGCCAGCAGGATCAAAATGCCGATGAAGATAATCGACGTGACAGTGCCGACGAAGTAGGCAATGAGGAGCGTGATCTGGAAGTTGAGCGCCGTCGCTGCGTGCTGGCGGATGAACGGGCCGCGGTCTTTGAGCACGAGGTAGCCGATCACAGCAGGCAGGAAACCGAACAGGATGCCGCCGATGTGGATCAGGGTCGCCCACAGTTTCTCGTCGCTGGGGCTGAGTGGCTGGACTGTCAGGTAGGGATTCGTTGAGTCGGACATATCACCCATTAAAGCAGTTGGCCCGGAGACGATGCCTCCGGGCCAACTGTGTCTTGGGGTGGTGACTACTTGATGATGCGAAGTGCGAACGGGTAGCGGTAGGAGCCGCCGCCGTTGACCTTAACGAATCCAAGGATCGAGAAGATCACGTTGAGCACCCAGAGAGCACCGGGGATCAGCCACAGCAGGCCCGTGATTCCACCGGCGTAGTAGGAGCCCGAGGCAATAGCGGCAGCAACTGCGATGCCGGTGATGATTGCAACCAGGATCTGGAGAATGATGTAGCCGATGATGAACGTGATCTGCCAGTTCAGGGCTTCCTTGGCCTCCTGCTTGGTGAGGGTGCCGCGATCCTTGAACACAAGGAAGATGATGAGCGACGGGAGAATCCAGAGGATGCCGCCAAGGTGGGCGAACGACGCCCACTGCTTGTCCTCGGCGGGCGTAAGCGGTGCGGCCGGCTGCGGAGCGGCGGCGGCGGGGGTTGCGTCAGTCATTAGTATTCGTTGCCTTTCAGGTGAACGAGGGGATGAAGGACAAGCTAGCGGTAGAAAGACTGTGCGTGCAACGGTTGGGTCGCGGTGTGTCACGGGTACAATTGGCAGTCACGATCAGTGAGTGCTAACGGCGGAAGGCGGTGACGGGGTGGTCTCAGAGCGTGGACTCGAAGTATTGCGCGTCATCGTGCAGGACTACGTCGCCTCCCGAGAGCCGGTCGGGTCGAAATCTATAGTCGAGCGGCACGCTTTTGGCGTTTCTGCGGCGACCATCCGAAACGACATGGCGTTGCTTGAAGACGAAGAACTGATCACCGCGCCGCACACCTCATCCGGCCGCGTCCCCACCGACAAGGGGTACCGCGTCTTCGTCGATCAGCTAGCCGACCTGCGACCGTTGAGCCCCGCCCAGCGTCAGGCCATTGAGGCATTCGTTGGCCAGTCGGCCGACCTCGATGACGTACTTGCACGCACCGTGCGGCTACTCTCGCAGCTCACCCATCAGGTCGCACTTGTGCAGTACCCCTCGCTCTCGTCGTCGAAGGTTCGTCACGTCGAGCTTGTGCCGCTGACCTCAACCAGGCTCATGACTGTCTTCATTACTGACACGGGCAGGGTAGAGCAGCGACTCATTGACGTGAGTGCCGCGCTTGATGACGCCTTCCTCGCTGACCTCCGAGCCCGCCTGAACGCGGCCCTGGTGGGCCTTGGGCTGTCGGATGCCGCGGCAAAACTCGAAGCGTTCCCCGACCAGTTTTCGGCCGAGCGCCGACCGCTCGTCGCGCAAGTCACCTCGACGCTTGTCGAGCAGGTGCTCGCCAACCGTCAGGATCGCCTGCTCATGGCAGGTACGGCGAATCTCGCCCGCACCGAAGATGATTTCAGCGGAAGCATCTATCCCGTGCTCGAAGCGATCGAGGAGCAGGTGACGCTGCTGCGGTTGTTCGGCGAGATGGAGGCCGAGCACGGCGCGCCCCAGGGCGCCCACGGTGTCGCGGTGAGCATCGGGCAGGAGAATGCAGATTTCGGCCTCGGTCAGACCTCGGTGCTGAGCAGCGGATACACGACATCCGGGGGAAGTGTGGCGCGGCTCGGCGTCTTGGGCCCCACCCGCATGGATTATTCGAACAACATGGCCGCGGTGCGAGCTGTCGCACGCTACCTTTCGCGACTGCTGGGCACGGACTAGGCGCGGCATGCACAGACGATCCACTGGCTGCAGCGCATCAACTAACAGAGCATCAACTAACCCTGAGGACTGAGCACGGTTTTGGCAGATCACTACGAGTCTCTGGGAATTGAGCGCACCGCGACGCCCGAGGAAATCAAGAAGGCGTACCGGCGGCTGGCGCGGGAGCTTCATCCTGACGTTAATCCGAGTGCTGAAGCATCAGAGCGGTTCAAGTTGGTAACCCATGCCTATGACGTGCTGAGCGACCCACAAGAGCGCCAGCAATATGACCTGGGCCCGCAGGCCGGCTTCAACGGCGGGATTAATTTCGGCGATATTTTTGAGACGTTTTTCGGGTCAGGCGGCCGCACGGCTGGCCCGCGCTCACGGACCGAGCGGGGGCAGGATGCGCTTGTGCGGGTTGAGATCGACCTCGACGAGGTGATCTTCGGCGCCAAGCGCGACCTCGAAGTCAACACGGCAGTTCTCTGCGAGACCTGCGAGGGCACGTGCTGCCAACCCAACACGAGCCCGGTTCTCTGCGACATTTGTAACGGCACAGGTTTGATCCAGCGCACGGTTCGCAGCCTTCTGGGCAGCGTCGTCACCTCGAATCCGTGCGGAACCTGTCGGGGGTTCGGAACCGTCATCCACAATCCCTGCCCGACCTGCGCAGGCCAGGGGCGCGTGCGCGCGGTCAGGAAGATTCCGGTAGACATCCCGGCTGGGGTCGATACGGGCGTTCGCCTACAGATGGTAGGACACGGAGAGGTCGGGCCGGCTGGCGGACCAAGCGGCGACCTGTTCCTCGAGATGAAGGTGCGCCACCACGAGACATACAGTCGCAACGGCGACGACCTGCTGGCAACAATCGAGGTTGCTATGACCGACGCGATCCTGGGAACAAAGTCGACGCTCAAGGGCCTGGATGGCGAGATCAGTTTCGAGATCAAGCCGGGCACGCAGAGCGCTGAGGTGATCGTCGTCAAAGAACGGGGGATCACCCACCTGCGTGGCACAGGCCGTGGCGACCTTCGAATCGGCGTGCAGGTCATGACTCCGACAAAGCTCAATGCCAAGGAAGCCGAGTTGATGAAACAGTTCGCCGGCATTCGCAACCCGTATCCGCCGCATTTCGCGCACTTCCAACAGGGCTTGTTCACGAAGCTGCGCGACCGCTTCATGGGGCTGTAGGCCTCTTGGCCCACTTCTACCTGGACGAGAATCTGGAGTCTGCCGTAGTTGGCGAGCTCGTGACGCTCGGTGGCAGCGAGGCCCGGCACGCGGTGACAGTCTCGCGGCTCGCAGTCGGTGAGACTGTCTCGATCGGCAACGGCGCGGGGCTCGTGGCAACCGGGCAAATCGTCACGGCAGAGCACACGGCCCTCGTGGTCGCGGTGGCATCGGTCTCCACGGCGCCGCGGCGCGAGCCCGCGATCTTCCTCGCCCAGGCCCTGGCGAAGGGTGACCGCGATGAGCTCGCGGTGCAGGCAGCCACCGAGTTGGGCGTCGACGGCGTCATCCCGTGGACGGCTGCCCGCAGCATCTCGCGCTGGGAGGGCGCAAAGATCGCCAAGGGTCGAGACCGCTGGTCGGCTGTCGTCAGGGAGGCGAGCAAGCAGTCGCTGCGACCCTGGATTCCGGATGTGCTCGATCTCGTGACGTCTAAGCAACTCGCTCACTTGGCATCAGGCGCCCGGATGCTCGTGCTCGAGCCAACCGCGGCGATCGCGCTCAGCGCACTCGACACCGACGGCAGAGACCTGATCCTCGTCGTCGGCCCCGAGGGTGGCATCTCCCCGCAAGAGCGTGAGTCTCTCGCCACCGCAGGTGCTGAGCTGGTGCGGCTCGGCCCGGAAGTGCTGCGCACCTCGACCGCCGGCCCCGCCGCGATCGCTGTGCTCAACGCGAAATTAGGGCGCTGGTAACTACCCGCTACTGCACGATCGTTCGAACTGTGCCGTGATCGTCGCGCCCTAGCCAGGCCAGCAGGATCAAAACAAGAGCACCGCCTGACAGCACGCCGTCGAGAAGGCCAGCGGGCAACAGGAAAATCATGAGGGTAAGAGTGACGACGCAATTGACAAGCGACAGGCCCAGAGCCCACAGTCGATTCCGCAGCAACCCCACAGCACCAATTATTCGGAGGGCCGCGAAAATGCCGCTCATCGCCATCATCAGATAGAGGTTGTTTTCGAGGTAAGGCAGGGCAAACACGACGGCGTGCTCGGAAATGAGCGACTGGGAGAGTCCAGTTCCGAGAAGGATTGGGAGAGCGAGGGCCACCAGCCCCTCCATCAAGATCCCCTGAATCAACAGGAGGACGGCAGCCGCATGCAATTGTCGGTATCGACGGCGAGTGGGCGAGAGCATGGATGGAGCGTATTGAGTCGTTAAGCTGGTAACCATGTCGACTACAGCTCCGAGTATCTTCTCGCGCATTATCGCGCGCGAAATCCCGGCCGACATCGTGTTCGAGAGCGACGACGTTATCGCATTTCGCGACATAGCTCCCCGGGCACCAGTTCATCTGCTCGTCGTTCCGAAGACCGAGGAGTACGCGAACGTCACCCAACTTGCGGCGGGCAACCCGGCGCTCCTGGCTGAGGTTGTCGCGACAGCGCAACAGCTCGCTTCGGAATATGCCAGCGGCGAGTACCGTTTGATATTCAACACGGGTGCAAGCGTCGGACAAACGGTGTTCCACGTGCACGCACACGTGTTGGCAGGCACCGACAACGACACCCATCTTCCGGAAGGCTCACTTGCCGACTAGCGACAGTCCGATCCTGGGCGACGGCTCCGACCACGTCGAGATTCAGGTCGACGGCGTGGCGATGGTAGGGCTTCTCGGGCCGCAGGACAGCCTTCTCGCCACCATCGAGAAGCAGTACCCGGCGGTCGACCTGCTCGTGCGTGGCAATCGGGTGACCCTCAGCGGCGACGCCGCGCAGGTGCAGGCCGCCCGGCTGCTTGTCGACGAGCTTGTGCGCATGGTGCGCGACGGCGTCGAACTGGGCACCGTCGAGGTGCAGTCCTCCGCGCGCATCCTCGACTCAAAGTCGGGCAGCCCAGCTGAGCTGTTGAGCCAGGCGATCCTGACGGCGCGTGGGAAGAGCATCCGGCCGAAGACGCTCGGCCAGAAAGACTACGTCGACGCGATCGACCTCAACACGATCACTTTCGGCATTGGGCCGGCAGGAACCGGAAAGACCTACCTCGCGATGGCGAAAGCCGTGCAGGCGTTGCAACGCAAAGAGGTGGAACGGATAATCCTGAGCCGCCCGGCGATCGAGGCCGGCGAGCGCCTCGGCTTCCTGCCCGGCACGCTCACCGACAAGATCGACCCGTACCTCCGGCCGCTCTACGATGCGCTTGGCGAGATGATGGATCCCGATCTCGTGCCCAAGCTGCTCGCGGCCGGCACCCTCGAGGTCGCGCCGCTCGCTTACATGCGCGGACGCACACTCAACAACTCTTTCGTCGTGCTCGACGAGGCGCAAAACACGACGCCCGAGCAGATGAAGATGTTCCTCACCAGGCTCGGTTTCGGATCGAAGATGGTCATCACCGGTGACATCACCCAGGTCGATCTTCCCGCGGGAGCGAGCGGGCTGCAGTTGGTGACGCGCGTGCTCGACGAGATCGACGACATCCATTTCGCCAGGCTCACGAGCGCAGACGTCGTGCGTCACAACCTTGTCGGTCAGATCGTCGATGCCTACACGAAGTACGAGGCCGACAAGCAACTAGAGCA
The DNA here is from genome assembly GCA_040002635.1 of Rhodoglobus sp. Taxonomy (GTDB): domain Bacteria; phylum Actinomycetota; class Actinomycetes; order Actinomycetales; family Microbacteriaceae; genus Rhodoglobus. The sequence goes on along the minus strand of JBDUDZ010000072.1, from coordinate 1,939 downwards.
GTTCGAGCGGGGTCGGAGACAAAATTGAGCATCGAGATCAACAACGAGTCGGGTGTCCCGGTCGATGAGACGGCAATCCAGCGACTCGCGGTCTATGCGCTCGACCAGATGCACGTGCATCCGGATGCCGAGCTCGCGATTCTCTTCGTCGACGAGGCCGCGATGGAACAGCTTCATGTGCAGTGGATGGACGAGCCAGGCCCTACCGACGTGCTGAGCTTCCCGATGGACGAACTGCGGCCCGGTAGTGAAGACAACATGACGCCAGCCGGACTCCTCGGCGACATCGTGGTGTGCCCGCAGGTCGCGATCGCGCAAGCCGAGACCGCGGGCCATTCACCACTCGAGGAGATGTTGCTGCTGACGACCCACGGCATCCTGCACCTGCTCGGGTTCGACCATGCGGAGCCAGAAGACGAGAAGGAGATGTTCGGCATCCAGCGCGACATCCTTGTCGGCTTTGCACTCGGCGAGCGACAGCGTTGATCACACAGTGTTGAACACACAATGTTGATCAGAGAGTGCTGACGCCCTGATGGTCGGGGTATTCATCAGCGTCGCTGTGCTGCTTGTGCTCTTCGGCGGGTTGTTGGCGGCGGCCGATTCTGCGCTCACGGTGTTGAGCCGAACCGACCTTGTCGACCTTGCCTCGCACAGCCGCTCGCGTCGGTCACTGCTGGCGATCGCCGCCGACCCCGGCGCGCACGTCAACGCCATCAACTTCATGCGTGTCGTTTCGGAGACCACCGCCGCCGTGCTTGTGACACTCGCGTTGGCCTCGATTTTCGAGGATTGGTGGTGGGCACTGCTCGCCAGTTCGCTCATCATGACCGCGACGTCATTCGTGCTCGTCGGCTCCAGCCCGCGCAGCGTTGGACGGGTGAACGCCCGGCCCGTGATGCGATTTTCGGCACCGGTCGTGAATGCGACCCGTGTCATCCTCGGGCCGATCCCCGCCGCGCTGGTCGCCCTCGGCAACAGGGTGACGCCGGGCCGGCCCCGAACTGCGACATTCTCAAGCGAAGAACAGCTGCTCAGCATGGTTGATGAAGCAACCGAGTTAGACGTGCTGGAGGAAGACGACCGCGAGCTCATCCACTCGATCTTCGAATTCAACGACACAGTTGTGCGCGAGGTAATGATCCCGCGCACCGACATGATCACTATCGATGCCGACGCAACGATGAGTGCCGCGATGGGGCTATTCCTCAGCCGTGGCGTCTCGCGCATGCCGGTCATCGGTGCCGACATTGATGAGGTCGTCGGGGTTCTTTACCTGCGGGATGTCGCGCGCGTCGTCTATGAGCAGAGCGACAAGTCCGCCACGCTCACCGCGACCGAGCTCGCCCGCCCCGCCCTCTTCGTACCTGAGTCGCAGAAAGCCGACAGCCTGCTGCGCCAGATGCAGCTGGAGTCGAATCACCTCGCAATGGTTGTCGACGAATACGGTGGAATCGCTGGGCTTGCCACCCTGGAAGACCTGATCGAAGAACTCGTCGGTGACATTTCGGACGAATACGACCAGGAGGTTGCCGAGATCGCCGACCTGGGTGAGGGTAAGTACCGGGTGAGCGCCCGACTGCCCATCGACGAACTCGGCGACTTGTTCGGCCTGGAGATCGAGGACGACGAGGTGGACTCCGTCGGCGGCCTGCTCACCAAGGCCCTTGGCCGCCTCCCGGTGGCGGGTTCGGTTGCCGGGTACTCCGGGCTGATCCTCACTGCCGACCGCACAGAGGGGCGCCGTAAACGGTTGAGCACCGTGCTCGTCGAGCGCGACCAGGCATTGATCGATTCGCAGGCCGCCTTGGCCGAACAAAAGGAGAACGAATGACTGACTTTAGGGCGGGCTTCGTCTCCTTCGTGGGACGGCCCAACGTGGGTAAGTCCACGCTGACCAACGCGCTGGTCGGCGAGAAGGTCGCGATCACCTCATCGA
>JBDUDZ010000071.1:0-9895 GCA_040002635.1 Rhodoglobus sp. | reverse complement strand
TCGGGCCGCACCGCCGCCAAGCGCTGATGCAGTTCAAGCGTCGTCGTCGCGGATGCCCCGTACCCCAGGTCGACCACGAGGGGCACGGCCGCGCGGCGCAACGCGGGCAACTGCGCGATCCACCTGTCGACGCGGCGCAGCCGGTTGGTACCCGTGGTGCCGCGGGTGACTTGGCCGATGGGCATGGTGGATACGCTATTACGCATGACGCACACCCTGATCCTGCTCCGCCACGGCAACTCCGACTGGAACCAGAAGAACCTCTTCACCGGCTGGGTCGATGTGCGCCTCAGCCAGCAGGGTGAGAAGGAAGCGAAACGCGCCGGGGAACTGCTTGCCGAGTCAGGGCTGAAGCCCGACATCAGCTATACAAGCCTCCTGACCCGCGCGATCGACACCGCGAACATCGCTCTGGATGCCGCCGACCGCGCCTGGCTGCCGGTGAAGCGCAGCTGGCGCCTCAACGAGCGCCACTACGGTTCGCTGCAGGGCCTCGACAAGGCCGAGACCCTCGAGAAGTACGGCCCCGAGAAGTTCATGGAGTGGCGCCGCAGCTTCGACGTGCCGCCGCCCGTGCTCGACGATGATGCGAAGTATTCGCAGGTGCACGACGAGCGCTACGCGCACATCGACGGCGACATCCCGCGCACCGAGAGCCTCAAAATCGTCATCGACCGCATGCTGCCCTACTGGTTCTCCGACATCGTCCCGTCGCTCGAGTCGGGCCAGACCGTGCTCGTCACAGCCCACGGCAACTCGCTGCGCGCCCTGGTCAAGCACCTCGACGGCATCAGCGACGACGACATCGCCGAGCTCAACATCCCTACCGGCATCCCGCTCGTTTACGAACTGGATGACGCGTTCAAGCCCATCGCCCCGGCCACGTATCTCGACCCGGACGCCGCAGCCGCCGGCGCCGCGGCGGTGGCCGCGCAGGGCGCGAAGAAGTAGCCCCCAACTTCCGGGCGGGCTCGTTTCGGACCGGTCTGCTTCTCCGAAACCACGCGCCTAAAGCCGCCTAAAGCATTGTGCACATGATGGTTCGTGAGCAGTAGGCAGGTCACTGACGCGCTCCTTGTAAACCTGGCGGCGAATCATGAACTCGTTCTGGCGACTCTGGATCGTGGCGTCCCCGAGATGCTCGCCGAGTCGGACCGGATCCACGTGCTGGTGCTGCCCGACACCGATCCAGACTGAACCTACTGCACCAGGTAGAACGCGTACGCGATCGAGCTGCCGTACTTCGGGTCGAGCTTCGCGGTGACGTGCACCTGGTACTTCGTGCCGTGGAAGTCGGCGTAGTCGGGGAGCGCTATGACGTTGTCGTAACCCGCGTCGACGAGCAGCTGGGTGGCCTTGGCGAGGTCGCCTGGGAGGTCGGTGGATGCGACCCAGACCGCCCAAATGTTGCCGGGGTGGTTGGCCGCGAGGATGGTGCCGGGGATGATCGGCACGTCCGAGCTCGGGAAACCGTCGGGAAGTGCGACAGGTGCGGCGGTAGCAGGAGCGCTGGCGACCGGAGCCGCGGGCGGTGCGGATGCGGGGGCTTCAGCCGTGCATCCGGCGATCGTCAGGATGGTGGCGATGGCGAGCCCGGTGGCGAGTGCGCCCAGGGCGTTGCGTGATGTGGTCATGCACCTACGACGCGCGAGGGCGCCGGGAAGGTTGACAGAACCATCCGGTAAGGAAATTGATGAATGGTAAGGTAAACCATGTCAATCGCTACCGTCACCACGAAGGGCCAAGTCACGATCCCGCAAGACGTGCGGATCGCTCTCGGCATCGAGCCCGGCGCGCGCGTCGAGTTCTTCGACACGGGCAAGGGATCGTGGGAGTTCATCGCGCACACGGGTTCGATCAATGACCTGCATGGGATGTTCGCCCACGACGGGCCGCCCATCACCCTCGAGCAGATGGATGAGGCAATCGGGCGGGCTGCAGCCGAAGGTCTCTTATGATCGGGCTCGACACGAACCTATTGATGCGTGCGGCGCTTGCCGACGACGAAGATCAGGCGCGCCGCGCTCGTGACGCACTGGCGCGCCTGACATTCGATGACCCCGGATTCGTTAGCGTGGCAACTCTCGTCGAATGTGCCCGGGTACTGCGCAGTGTGGCCCGGCGAACACCTCAAGAAATCGCTCATTACCTTCGTGGGCTTCTTGCCGCACGGGAGATCGTGGTGCAAGCATCAGACAGCGTCCGGCGGGCAGTCCGAGACTCGGAAGATCACAACACGGAGTTCGCCGATGCCCTGATCGCACACCTGGCGATCGATGCCGGATGCGACTACACCCTCACCTTCGACACGCGCGCTGCAGAACTGCCGGGCATGCGCCTAGTGGAGAACTAAGCGTCGACCGGGGTCCAGTCGCCGGTCGCCAGGTACTGCACCTTCTTGGCGATCGAGACCGCGTGGTCGGCGAAGCGCTCGTGGTAACGGCTGGCCAGCGTGGCATCCACGGTGTCTACCGCAGCGCCCTTCCAGGTCTCGCTGAGCACCTTGTCGAACACCGAGAGGTGCAGCGCGTCGATCTTGTCGTCGTCGTTGCGGATCTCTTCAGCGAGGGCGACGTCTTCGGTCTTGAGAAGTTCGACGAGCTTGCGGGCGATCTCGACATCCAGTTCGCCAAGCGAGGCGAAGGTGGGGCGCAGTGACTTCGGCACCACCTTGTCGGGGAAGCGATAGCGGGCGAGCTGTGCGATGTGCTCGGCCATGTCGCCCATGCGTTCGAGCGACGAGCTGATGCGCAGCGCAGAGACGACGATGCGCAGGTCGCGGGCGACCGGCTGCTGGCGGGCCAGGATGTTTATGGCGAGTTCGTCGAGTTCGCGGGCAGCGCTATCGATTTTCTCGTCGTCAGCGATCACCGTTTCGGCGAGAGACACGTTTGACTCGTTGAAGGCGCGCGTCGCGTGCTCGATCGATTCGGCCACGAAGGTCGAGATCTCGACGAGGCGATCTTGCACCTCTCGCAGTTCCTGCTGAAATACTTCGCGCACAGTTCAAGTCCCTTTCGTTACGGGCATAGCAAACCCGCACGGTTCCGGCCCACACTGCCCTCGCCAAGTTAACATCCGGTGTTCACCACCTGAACGTCAGGCAAAGCCGTGCAGCCGGTGGGCCAAACGCCGGAGCGAGACCCGAAGTTGTAACTAATCTAGTCGCTATGGACTCCGCGTGGCTGGTGCCTGCCGCCTTGGCGTTCGGGGTAATCCTCGGCGCGGGAGTCTTCGCTATCCTCACGCTCGCAGCCAGTCGTGGCCGGCGTGCTGTCGAAATAGTGAACTCTGAGGTACCGGATGGTGTCGATCAGGTCATCGATGCGCTGGAATCGGCGGGGGTGGTGCTCGATCCATCCAACAACGTGGTCAAGGCATCGCGCGGTGCGCTCAACTTCGGTCTCGTCTGGAACCAGGCGCTCGTGCATCCCGAGCTCGTCGCACTTGTCGACAAGGTGCGGCGCAGCGGCGAAGCGATCACCGACGAGGTGCATCTCACTCGCGGTCCGTTTGGCGAAGCGAGCATCTACCTTTTCGTTCGGATCGCGCGGCTTGGGGCACGCTACATCCTGCTGGTGGCAGAAGACCGCACCGAGTCGTATCGCCTCGACGAGGTGCGCCGCGATTTCGTCGCAAACATCAGCCACGAGTTGAAGACCCCGATCGGCGCGGTGGGCCTGCTCGCCGAAGCGCTCGCCAGCGCCTCCGACGACCCCGAGCAGGTGCGCAAGTTCGCCAAGCGCCTCACCAAAGAGTCGGAGCGCCTGGCCCGCATCACGCAGGAGATCATCGAACTTTCCCGCCTCCAGGCGGCGGATGCCCTCACTCGCGCAGACCTCGTCGAGATCGATAACGTGGTGGCCCTCGCGATCGACCAGAACCGCGTTGTGGCCGAGGGCAACAAAGTGCAGCTGGTCAGCGGAGGGGATGCCGGGGTTGAGGTTTACGGCGACGAACAGTTGCTCGTGACCGCCCTGCACAACCTCATCTCAAACGCGATCCAGTATTCCGGCAAAGGTTCGCGGGTCGGCATCGGCGTGAGCCACAGCGACGGCATCGTTGAGATAGCGGTCACTGACCAGGGCGTCGGCATCCCCGACGAAGACCAGGACCGCGTCTTCGAGCGCTTCTTTCGTACCGACCCGGCACGCAGCCGCAACACCGGCGGCACCGGCCTTGGCCTCAGCATCGTCAAGCACGTCGTGCAGAACCACGGCGGCGACGTGCGGGTCTGGTCGCAGCCGGGGCACGGATCCACCTTCACCATGAGACTGCCCGAGGCCTCCTCCTCGGCGGCGAAATCGCTGGGAGCACAAGCCGGATGAAAGCACTCATATGACCCGCATCCTGATAGTCGAAGACGAGCCCGCGCTGAGCGAACCGCTCGCGTACCTTCTCGGTCGTGAAGGCTACGAGACGGTCATCGTCGATGACGGCATCGCCGCTGTCGCCGAATTCGATCGCCACGGTGCCGACTTGGTGCTGCTCGACCTGATGCTGCCTGGCATGCCTGGCACCGAAGTGTGCAAAGAGCTGAGGTCACGCAGCTCCGTGCCGATAATCATGCTGACCGCGAAAGACGACGAGGTCGATATCGTGGTTGGGCTTGAGCTGGGGGCCGACGACTACGTCACGAAGCCGTATTCGACACGGGAGCTGCTGGCGCGAATCCGGGCAGTGCTGCGCCGGCGCATCGACACGGATGACGACAACGAGTCGATCCTGGAGGCCGGCAACGTGCGCATGGACATCGAGCGCCACACCGTCACGGTGGCGGGCGCCGACGTGGCGATGCCCCTCAAGGAGTTCGAACTGCTCGAACTGCTGCTGCGCAACTCTGGCCGAGTGCTCACCCGCGGGCAGCTGATCGACAGGGTCTGGGGTGCCGACTACTTCGGCGACACCAAGACGCTCGACGTACACATCAAACGCATCCGCTCAAAGATCGAAGCTGCGCCGTCAGAGCCGACAATGCTCGTGACGGTGCGCGGGCTGGGCTACCGCTTCGAAGCGTAGCCAACCAGCGGGCGCAGCCAACCAGCGAGCGCAGCCAACCAGCGCCAGTCGCAGCTAACCGGCTAGGGAGCGGGAGTGGGCGTTTCGGTCGGCGTCGGAACTTCTGTCGGCGTGGGCGTCGCGGTGGGCACCAGGGTGCTGTACTGCGACCAGGAGCCGAGCAGCACCGGCACGAGCACCTGCTTCCCGGGCTGGTCACCGATTTGCACGTAAAGCGGGAAGAGGTCGCCGGCCTTGGCATCGGGCTTCTCGATGGTGATCTGCTGCTCGTCGGTGCTGTTGCCAAACGAAGCAGTGGACTGGCCCATGACCTGAATTGTGCCGCTTGACTTCTTGCCGCCCGAGGTGAACTGCAGGTTGATAGCCACCGGCTTGTCGCCATTGTTGATGAATGTAACGAGCAGACTGCTGAGGTCGCCCTTGTCATTGACGAGCAGGATCATATTGCGCAGATCGACGCCGTCAAGAGTCAGCCCGACACCATCGCTGGGGTCGTAGTGGATGAGGGTCGCCTGCTGCGAAAGGAAGGTGCAGCCAGAAGTGCTGGCGAGCAATGCTCCAGCAAGAATCACGGATGCCGCAGTGCGGGCAGCAAGTGTGCGTCGGTTCACGGCACCAGCTTATCGACCCCTGCGGCGGGCGGCGGAGTTAGGTAAGCCTTACTTTGAATTGCCTGTGATAAACTAGCTCTCTTCGAAAGGGCACCCTTCATGTTGTTTGAAGTCGGCGAGACTGTTGTTTACCCCCACCACGGCGCGGCAACGATCTCTGAGGTGAAGACCCGGATCGTCAAGGGTGAAGAGAAGCTCTACCTCAAGCTGCGCGTGACGCAGGGGGACCTGACCATCGAGGTGCCCGCGGAGAACGTCGATCTGGTCGGCGTCCGCGATGTCATCGGCAAGGAAGGCCTCGACAAGGTCTTCGAAGTGTTGCGTGCTCCGTTTACCGAAGAGCCCACCAACTGGTCACGCCGCTACAAGGCCAACCTCGAGAAGCTCGCCTCCGGCGACGTCATCAAGGTCTCCGAGGTCGTTCGCGACCTGTGGCGTCGCGATCAGGATCGCGGCCTGTCTGCCGGTGAGAAGCGCATGCTCGCCAAGGCCCGCCAGATTCTGATCTCCGAGCTCGCGCTCGCCGAGAAGACTGACGAGGAGAAGGCCTCCACGGTGCTCGACGAGGTTCTGGCCAGCTGAACGAGGCAGCACCCGCCACCGACAATCCGTACCTCGGGTTGCGCCAACTGGCGCTCGATCTCAGTACTGATGTTGTCGGTGAACCCATCCGCGCCGCATTGTTCGAACTCGGTATGGGGGGCGGCATTGCGACGTTCGCGTGCTTCGCCGATGGCACGACGAGTATGTACTTCAGCCGTGGCGGCGGAAACCTTGGGCTTGGCGGGTTCGAGCAGGTTCGAACTGCTGCGGACGCCTACCGCGCCGCGATCGGTGACAATGTGTGGGCGTTCGAGGCCGTCGATATCGCGGTGCCGCCGGCGGCGGGATTCGTGCAGATGGTTGCCGTGACCTCCGAGGGGCTCAAGATGTTGAGGATGCCGTTCGCCATAGCGCAGAATCCCGAGTTCCCTGGTCACATTCTCTGGGTCACCGGCCAAGAACTTGTGACTCAGGTGCGGCTCGCGACGCAGTCGCCCGGCACGGAGCGCTCCGCGACAACTACCGATCAGCCACAATGAGCGGTCAGTAAGAGCAGCTAGCGATACGCTCGAGGCATGTCCGACGTGGCTGTGATCGTCGTTGCTGCGGGCAGCGGCACCCGTCTCGGCCTCGGGAAGCCCAAGGCTTTCGCCGAGATCGGTGGCGTGACGATCCTGCATCGCGCCCTGCGCACTGTGCGCCAATGGGATGCGACGGCGCAGGTCATCGTCGTCGCTCCCCACTCTCACCTGGACGTGGCACGCGCAATCGCGCAGGACGGCACCACGATCGTGCCCGGCGGTGCCACGCGCCAGGACTCCGTCGCTGCGGGGCTCGTGGCGTTGGAGCCGAGCGTTCGCCTTGTGCTGGTGCACGACGCGGCGAGAGCCTTGACCACGGTGGCGCAGTTCGAGCGCGTGGTGCGGGCCGTGCGGCAGACGGGGGCCGGAGTCATCCCGAGCCTGCCGGTGCGGGACACCCTCAAGCGCGTCGCAGCTGGGACGGTCATCGAAACCCTCGATCGTGAGCCTCTCGTGCATGTGCAGACCCCGCAGGGTTTCCCCAGGACCGAACTCGTTGAGGCATACGAGAAGGCGAGCACGGAGTTCACCGACGACGCAGCGTTATTCGCAGCCAGCGGTCACGTCGTCACGACGGTGCCCGGCGAGGAGCTTGCATTCAAGATCACGACGCCGGCGGATCTCGCGCGCGCCGAGCAGGAATTGAGAGGCAGTGAGATGAATCTGCGCACCGGCATTGGCATCGATGTGCACGCCTACGACGCGGCCGAGCCGTTGTGGCTCGGCGGCCTGTACTGGCCAGACGAGGTGGGCCTCTCTGGTCATTCCGACGGGGATGCCGTCTGCCATGCGATCTGCGATGCCCTGCTGTCTGCGGCGGGGCTCGGCGATATCGGCAGCAGGTTCGGCACTGATGATCCTCGTTTCGAGGGTGCGCACGGCGAGGTATTCATCGCGGAGACCCTCGCAATGGTGGAGGGCGCCGGGTACATCGTCGGCAATGTCGCCGTGCAGATCGTGGCGAAGCATCCACGGCTCGGAGATCGTCGTGGCGAACTCGAGGCGCACCTGAGCCGACTGGTCAATGCGCCGGTGAGCGTCGCGGCTACCACCTCAGACGGGCTGGGTTTCACCGGGCGGGCAGAGGGCGTGGCAGCCGTGGCGACCGCGCTACTGGAGATGCGGCCGGTCTAGCAGGCTGCCGTTCGTGCGCTAGCCGCAGGTGTTCTGCTGCGGCTTCCCGGCGAAGCGATCGTCGGTCCACGTCAGCAGTTCAGCGCTGAAAGGCGAGTCGTCGGCGACCACAGAGAGGTGGTCTCGGCCCGCGTATTCCTCGTAGCGCAATGCCTGCCCGGCGTCACAGCGGTCCTTTATGTACTGCTCCTGCACTTTCGGCAGGATCAGCGGGTCTGCGGCGCCCTGTGCGATGAACAGCGGGGCGGCGATCGGCCCCGTCGGCTTGTTCTGGTCGAGTCGCTCGCCGAGCGGGCCGGTGGAGGGGTCCTTCGTGTACATCGGGCCGTACATCGTCGCCACAGTCAGCGCTGTGACAGCCGTTTGCGATCCGGCGAAGCAGCGGCGTGACGCCGCGTCGTAGATCGCGAACATGCGCGGATCGACGTAGTCGAGGGCGTCGACATCGGCGTAGGTTTCGCTGAAGGCGCGGATGACGAATGGACCGAGCACCTTGCCAATTGTCGAATTCTCGAACGTGGAGATAAGACCCTTGGCGTCAGCGGCGGGTGCCGCTGCCGCCACCCCGAGTATCTCGAGGTCGGGGGCGTAGTCTGCGGCAAGCTGTCCGGTCCAGATCGCGGCCTGGCCGCCCTGCGAATGACCCCATACGACTGTGCGGTTCGAGAGGCTCAGATCAGTCAGCTGGTGGGCGGCCAGCACGGCGTCCAGTGCCGAGCGGCCCTCGTTCTCACCGATCAGGTAGCTCTGTGCGCCAGCGGTGCCCATCCCGGGATAGTCCGGCCCCACGAGCACACGGCCCTCCTGCAGTTGCTGCTTGAGAGCGGCGATCGGAGCAGTGAATGGGAAGGGCAGCGAACTGGGCGGCAGAACGGTGGGCGCGCACTGGCGATCTGCGCCCTCGGTGCCGTGATCCCACAGCACGACGTCACGGGGAGTGTCGCTCGGCGCATCTGGCGCGATCACGAATGCGGATGCCACCCGCGGCTTGTCGTTGACATCCGTAGTCGTGTAGAGGATGAGCCAGCCCCGCGAGCCGTTCGGCACCGACTGGGTGTAGGGCTCACTAGAGATCAGCTTGCCCGCAGTGGCGGGCACCGACTCGGGCGCGTTGTAGAAGGCGCTCGGCTCGGGCAGTTGCTGGTGGAGGTAGACGCTCCCCGCGGCGCTGATGAGGGCGAGCACGAGAAGCAGCACGCGACCCGCAAGATCGAGGCCGCGCAGAAGGCGAGGAGTCGGTCGGGCTGCCGCGGTTGCCTCATCCACGTCCCGCTGCGGTGGCAGGTTCTCCCGGTATCTGATCGCGCGCACGACGACCATCACGCCGAATGCCAGCATCCGCACCGCGAAGGCCACCGAGATGACGATGAGCGAGACATCCGGCCAGACGATGACGAGCACGCCAAAGATCACGAACGCGAGTCCGAGCAGAAGGTTGGCGAGTCGCCTATCGCCGTGCGTGGCGGCGTGCACCAGGTTGACCACCCCGCTCACGATGAGCGAAACACCGACCACGAGGGCGAGCGTCCCCACCGAAATGAACGGCCACGCCACGATCGCGATCGCCGCGACGATCTCGATGAGTCCTGCCACGAGTTGCAGGCGGGCCAAGCCGGTAGAGCGATACCGGCCGATCCGCGCCGCGCCATCGACGACGAGGGCGAGCGCGATGATCGCGACCAGCGCGGTCAGCGACTGGAAGGGGTTGACGAGCACGAGGGCACCGACCGCCACCACGGCAAGTCCCAGAACTAAGCGTGCGACCCACGGCAGCCGGCGCAAACGCTCCGCCTGCCGAATCAGGAACGAACCCAGCCTCATCGAGCCCCCTCGAATGTCTGATCGCCCGGAGTTTCACGCACCGGTCAACTTCGGAGTTATCCCCCGCGACAACTATGTCAGCCCACTTGCGGCGTGCGAGGAACGACACGAGTGTCTTTGCGAGGCGAGGGGTCGCCGTAATAGCGACGGCCCTTGTGCACCGCGATCGCTAAACTTCACAGGTGA
>JBDUDZ010000070.1:0-9911 GCA_040002635.1 Rhodoglobus sp. | reverse complement strand
ACAGTCCCGGATGCGGCGCCGTCGGCAGGTCTTTCAGCGAGTGCACGACCACATCGACTTCGCCCGCGAGCAGGGCGTCGCGCAGCGCGCTCGCGAACACGCCGGTGCCTCCGAGGCTGGCGAGTGACTCCGTGGACCGATCGCCCTCCGTGGAGATGGTGATGATCTCGGGCGTCACGCCCGTCTTCGCGGCGAGCGCGGACGCGACGGTGCCAGTCTGGGCCAGAGCGAGGGCGCTGCCGCGGGTCCCGACGCGCAGTGTCGGGCTCATGGGCGCTGTCCGACGCGCAGTGTCGGGCTCATGGGCGCAGTCCGACGCGCAGTGTCGGGCTCATGGGCGCAGTCCCGCCTTCACGGGGCGATCCCGGCGAGCGCGGGCTTGAAGCCGAGGCGCACGTTCTCGCAGCATCCCGGGCGGCAGACGTCGTACCAGGGGCCGAGCTCGGTCAGCGCGGGCCGGTCGACCGTCGCGATGCCATCCCGGCGCTCGAGCACGAGGTCGACGAGACCACTCACAAAGGCCGTGTGCACTCCGGGGGTGGGCACGCGCACCGCGTAGACGCCATGCTCTTCAGCTGTCGCCATTGCCTCGGTGTCGAGGTCCCACTTGACCTCCATGTGGTCGGAGATGAAACCCAGCGGCACAATCACGACGGCCTTGATCCCCTGGCTGGCCAGCTCCGCGATCCTGTCGTTGACGTCAGGCTCCAGCCACGGCTGGGTCGGGGGCCCACTGCGTGACTGGTACACGAGATCCCACCCCGACACTTGTTCGTTCGCGGCGACCCTTGACGCGTTTTTCAGGTTCACAGAGCCTGCGTGTGGAATAACCACATCCCCCTCGCCTGAACCTGAAAAGGGCGGGCGCTGCGCCGCAATAACCACCTCGGCAACCGCGAGGTGCTGCGCGGCGTAGGCGCCCCCGGCGCCGAAGTCGCGGTCGCGAGGGCCGGACCGCTCCGCGTCGGCGGTGGGGATTGAGTGGGTCGAGAAGAGCACGTGGGTCTGGGCCGGTGTGAAGCCCTGAGCCGCGGCATCCGCAAGTCCCTTGCGCACGCCCTCGATGAATGGCTCGACGAAACCGGGGTGGTCGAAGAACTGGCGCACCTTATCGATCTGGATGACGCCGCCGAGGCCGGTCTCCTCGAGCGCGATCGCGTAGTCCTCGCGGTACTGGCGGCAGCTCGAGTACGACGAATAGGCGGAGGTGCCGATCGCGAGCAGCTTCGTGAAGCCGCGCTCCTTGGCCTCGACGAGAGCGTCGCGCAGGTACGGATCCCAGTTGCGGTTGCCCCAGAGAACCGGCAGGTCGATGCCGCGGCGAGCCAGCTCCGCCTCGAGTGCCGCCTTCAGCTCGCGGTTCTGGTCGTTGATCGGGCTCACCCCGCCGAAGGCCCGGTAGTGATGGGCCACCTCTTCGAGGCGCTCTTCGGGGATGCCGCGGCCGCGGGTCACATTGCGCAGGAACGGGATGACGTCGTCTTGCCCCTCGGGCCCGCCGAAGCTCGCGAGCAGTATCGCGTCGTAGGCGGTGGCGACCTCGACGTGCTCCGGGCCGGCTGCCGCAGCCTCGGTCGCGCCAGGAACGCGCCCAGAACCGCCGGGGGGATCGGCGGCATCCGCCGGGGTTCGGCGGGCATCTTGGCGCGGAGCGGAGCTCCGCGCGTCGCCTTGGCGACTTTCAGCAAGCGGGCTGATTCCCCCGGCCACCCCGCTCACGACAGCACCTCGGCGATCTCATCGATCTTGATGCGGCGCCCGGTGTAGAACGGCACCTCTTCGCGCACGTGGCGTCTCGCCTCGGTCTGCCGCAGGCGTCGCATGAGGTCGACCAGGTCGACGAGCTCGGGGGCTTCCAGCGCGAGGATCCACTCGTAGTCGCCGAGCGCGAATGACGCAACGGTGTTCGCGAGCACCTGGCGGTACTCCGACCCCTTGCGGCCGTGGTCGGCGAGCATCGCCCGGCGCTCGTCTTCGGGCAGCACGTACCAGTCGTACGAGCGCACGAATGGGTAGACGGTGAGCCATGCCTCCGGCTCTTTGCCCTTCATGAACGCGGGAAGGTGGTTGGCGCTGAACTCCGCATCGCGGTGCACGCCCATGGCGTTCCAGGTCGGCAGCAACCCGGGCAGGGCGCGGCGCAGTTCGCGGAGGGCCCACTGTAGTTTCTCGGGGACGGCACCGTGCAGCCAGATCATGAGGTCGGCATCCGCGCGCATCGACGAGACGTCGTAGAAGCCGCGGATGGTGACGCCCTCCTTCTCGACAGCGGCGATAGCCGGTTCGAGGTCGGGCGGGCCACCGGTGAAGGTCGGGTCTCGGTGGAGCACAGCCCAGAGTGTGTAGCCGAGAGCTTGCGGTTGGGTCTCAGCGCTGTCACTCATGGTTCTATCCTCGCCCATCATTGCTGAGTCAGAAGGCCCAGGGCGTATGCCTCCGCCTGTGCGACGATGCCCGCGAGACCACTACCCGCGACGGTTTCGCCGACATCCGCCTCATTACCCGCTTCCGGCCGCAACCACTCGACGCGCGCGAAGTCGACCACGCGGTCAAACCGCACCCCGAGCAGCGCTTCGGCATCCTCCCGCGCAACGGCAGCCAGGTCATCAGGCTCGACCTCGTACGAGAGGCGCAGCACGTGGCGACCCTCCGCCCGTTCGTGCAGCCAGGCCCACTTGGCCGTGGCATGCGTAAGAGCTCGTGCGCGGATGCCGGCGGCACCCTGCGCGACCAGCACGCCGGTGCCGCGCGGTGCGGCATCCAGTTTCGGCGCGTCGACGACGAGGGTAGCGAGCACCACCTTCCGGCCCGGCGGGGGTGACAGCGGAGTCGCAAGCACTGCCGTGCCGCCGAGCCCATCGGTCGTGGTCACCCGACGGCCGAGCTGCACGTCAACGTGGTAGGTCTCCAGGTCGGCGACGAGCTCTGTGACAACCCGCCACACCCCACCGCGGATGCCCTGCACAGCCGACCCCGCGGGTGCGGCTTCGCGCAGCGCTCGCACCGCCGCCGCGAGTGACCCGTGCAGCGCAAGGGCAGCCCGCAGCCCGGGTGCCGCGCGGTCGATGGATAACTCGTCAGGATGCACCGAGTGCACTCCATGCACAACCGGCGCGACAAGCTTCTCGAGCACCCCGTTGCCCATCCGGGCGCGGACCAGCGAACCGAGCGTGAGCGACTTGGTCGCCACGCGATGTGGGATGACGGAGTCGAGTTGCGCACGCATCGCCGCCCGCAGGCCGACCGCCGCAATCACGTCGGCCGACAAGGGCACGCCCGGGATGCCGAGCACGCTTGTGGCGGGGAGGGCGACAGCGGCTCCAGAGGCGGGCCGCAACCACGCCCCGGCGGCCGACGGCGTCACGATGTCATCGCCGAGCCCGAGTTCGGTGGCCAGGGCTGCCACGGTGCCGCCGCGCGTCGCGAAGCTTTCGGCGCCGGCATCCATTTCGATTCCGCCGACCGTGTGGCGCGCGACGGTGCCGCCGAGGTGATCGGAGGCCTCGAGCAGCGTCACCGAGCGACCGGCCATGGCGAGCCGACGGGCGAGCACGAGCCCTCCGATGCCGCCGCCAACTACCGTGAAGTCACTCCCCATGAACCAGTTCGACGATCCGGGTGAGCACGTCGGGGTCGGTTTCGGGCGGAACGCCATGGCCCAGGTTGACGACGTGAGCGGGGGCGGCGAGGCCACGGCTCATGACGTCGTGCACGTGCGCTTCGAGAACATGCCACGGGGCACCCAACAGCGCCGGGTCGATGTTGCCCTGCAACGGAACCCCGCCACCGAGTCGGCGTTCGGCTTCATCGAGCGGGATGCGCCAGTCAACCCCCATGACGTCGGCACCGATGCCGTGCATGGCCTTCAACATCTCGCCGCTGCCCACGCCGAAATGCACTTTGGGTACGTCGAGACCGCGCAGGTGGGAGAGCGCCCGCTTCGAGTGCGGGGCGACGCGCTTGACGTACTGCTGCTCCGACAGCGATCCCACCCAGGAATCGAAAAGTTGCACGGCCGAAGCGCCGGCGAGCACCTGGGCCTTGAGAAACTCGCCCGCAATGTCGGCGCACCAGTTGAGCAGGGTTGCCCAGGTGTGCGGGTCGGAGTACATGAGCGTGCGAGAGCGCTGCTGGTCTTTCGACGGTCCGCCTTCGACGAGATACGACGCGAGGGTGAACGGGGCCCCGGCGAACCCGATCAGCGGAGTCGAGCCGAGCTGGGAGACGGTGAGCGCCACGGCTTCGCGGATCGGGTCGAGGGATGCCGGGTCGATCGGGCGCAGAGCCGCGACATCCGCCGCCGTGCGCACCGGGTTCGCGAACACCGGGCCCTTGCCGGGCACTATCTCAACCTCAACGCCAGCAAGTTTGGCCGGGATGACGATGTCACTGAAGAAGATCGCCGCGTCGACGTTGTGGCGGCGAACCGGCTGCAGCGTGATCTCACTTGCCAGTTCGGGAGTAAGGCAGGCTTCGAGCATCTCGTTGCCTTCACGCAGCGAACGGTATTCCGGCAGCGAACGGCCCGCCTGGCGCATGAACCACACCGGGGTCACTTCGGGGCGGTCGCCGCGGTAGGCGCGAACAAGGTTCGAGCCCGCAGTGCGGCCGTCGACGAGCGGATGGTCGGTCGGTAGAGGCACGGGTTAACATTAGGTCGTGCTCCTGTGCCTCAGCTCGAACCATCGCAACGCGAGCTTCGCGCTGCTCGAGAAGCTGTCGGTCGGGGCACCAGGGGCAACCGCCGCACTCGTAGAATCCGGCACCTTCGTCACCGGCGCCGTTGTGCTCGCTACGTGCAACAGGTTCGAGGCCTACCTCGACATCGATGAACCTCTCACCGGTGCGACGGCCGTTGCCGTGGCATCCACGCTGTCTGCCCTCGGCGAAGCGAGCGGCGTCGAGGTCGCCGACCTGCGTGAGTCGATCACCGTTCATGAGGGCGCGGATGTCGCGGCGCACCTCTTCGCCGTCACCTCGGGTCTCGAATCCGTCGTCGTCGGAGAAGACGAAATCGCCGGCCAGGTCGCCCGCGCTCTCGCCTCTGCACGAACTGACGGCACGACCAGCCGCGACCTTGAGCGCCTGTTCCAGCGTGCCACCCACACCAGCCGCGGGGTGAAGAACCTCACCGCGCTCGGCAACCGCGATCGCTCGCTCGTGCGCCTGGGGCTTGAGCTCGCGTCATCCCGCATCGCCGACTGGAGCACCGCGAGCGTGCTCATCGTGGGCACCGGCCGCTACGCCGCGACCACCGTCACTGCACTGCGCGACCGCGGCGCAACAGACCTGCGGGTCTACTCGCCCACCGGCCGCGAGGCGGCGTTCGCGACGAAGTACGGCCTGACCCCCAGCCACGACTTCGCGGTAGACGTCGTGATCACCTGCACCTCCAACGCCGTACTCGGCGTCGAACGTTTCACAACTGACGCAAGCACGCGCCGAATCGTTATCGATCTCGGCCTGCCCAGAAACGTGGATGCCGCGGTCGGCCGCCTCCCCGGCATCGAGTTGCTCGACCTCGAGACGATCAGCCTGCACGCCCCTCTCGAAGAACTTGCGGCGCACGATGAGGCGCGGCAGCTCGTGGCCACCGCCGCTCGCGGTTTCACTGCCGAGCGCGAGGCCGAGCCCGCGATTGTGGCGCTGCGCAGCCACATGTTCGACGTGCTCGAGGCGGAGATTTTCCGGGCGCGTGCCCGCGGCGCCGGAGACGAGACTGAAACCGCGCTTCGCCATCTTGTCGGCGTTCTACTGCACGACCCATCGGTGCGAGCGCGCGACCTGGCAGCCCACGGGCGCCTCGACGAGTTCATCGCCGCGCTCGGCACCCTGCATGGCATCGACCTACCGCCGACGATCGATCGGCGAGCCGAGACGGCGTGAGCCGGCTCGACAGGTGATTCACCTTCGGGGAGTCACGTGACCTGACTCGTAGGCGTAGGCCACCAATTGCGCGCGAGAAGCGAGGCCAAGTTTCGCCAGAATTCTCGACATGTGGCTCTTAACGGTGGCTTCGCTAATGAAGGCATCTCGGGCAATCTCAGCGTTGCTGAGCCCTCGCGCAGCGAGAAGGAAAATGTCGAGTTCGCGCTCGGAGAGACCCTCCACTTCGATGAGATCAACTGTCGGCTGGGTGCCGTGCAGCCGGTGTGCCACCCAGGCGACCACCGAGGTGGCGATGCGCGGCATCCGACGCTCCCAGAGCACGCGACCGGCGACCCATGAGACTGCGGCTACCCCGACAGTGGCAAGAACTACCGCACCAACGCGATCAGGGCTGGAGCCGTTCCCGATTCCAAATACGGGAACGGTAAGGATCACCGCTACCGCTGCGGTGAATCCGGCGACCGCCCAAAATGCGATGCGTCGCATCCGGCCGCTGGTGCTCGCGGAGACGCCCATCGCAACAAGCGCTGTGCCGAAGTAGACCGGCCAGGAGTTCTCGCTGAATCGCGACGGCCAGAACACGAACTGTGCGACAAGGACCATGGTCACGAGGCCCAGAGACACCATCGGAACGAACCGGCTCAACGCAATCGCGACACCGACAAGTGACAGTGACGCAATCCACGACACCATCGCTGGCAGCGAGATAGCGCCGGGCACCAGGGTGCGGCCAGCCTCACCGATGAGCCAGAGGAGGATGAAAGCGGCACCAGCCAGAGGTTCGATCGCACCCCGCACGATGCGGAGTCGGAGCGGGCGGTGGAGAGGGAGGGAGGTCATGCCGTTCACGCTAGAGTCTCGGATTCGACCGGGCTAGACCACAGTCACCATTTCATCCGAAATGACTAACGCTGTTTCCGGCCGCGCCACACCGACGCGAGCCCCCGCACCAGGGGATTATTCGCGACAGCGATCAGAAGCCCGAAATGCTTGAACGAGTCACCTACCCCGGGAAATCGCATGAGCCGACGGATCGGCATCGAGGCGACCATCTCGAGCAGGTTGGCCTCGCCATCGGTGGCGTGCCCCGCCGCGCGGGCAAGGATGGGGCCGGTGACCGGGTGGTCGAGGAAATCCGACACCCGGGAGTCGAGGGTGAGCCTTCGGGGGCGGGGGGCGGGCAACCTCACCGTCGCGGAGAGCGCAATATCGTGGGCATCCGGGCCAACGCCGAGCGAGTAGTTGCCTCCCGCGATGAGCCAGGAGTGCGAATCTGAATCCCAGTGACTGTAGGCACGGTCATCCACCTCGAATGTCACGCGCACCGACTCGCCCGGTTCAAGCGCAACCTTCTCGAAGCCGCGCAGTTCGCGGCGCGGCATGTTTGGGCCGGGTGTCGAGACGTAAAGCTGGGCAACCTCTTTACCCGCGCGGCTGCCGGTGTTGGTGATCGTAACGCTCGCCCGCGCGCGGCTCACCGACAGGTCGGAGTACTCGAACGTGGTGTACCCGAGCCCATGGCCGAACGGGTAGCGCACCGCGAGCTCGACGGTCTCGTAGTACCGATAGCCGACGTAGACGCCCTCCCCGTAGCGCACCGTGTCCTGCTCGCCCGGAAAGTTCAGGTAGCCGGGGGTGTCTTGCAGACGCAGCGGGATGCTCTCCGCAAGTCGCCCAGACGGCGCGACCGTGCCGAACACCACGTCTGCGAGCGCGCTGCCACCGGCCTGGCCGAGCAGCCAGCCCTCGATTATCGCCGGCACCGAGTCGTGCCAGGGCTCGAGGGAGACGACGCCACCGTTGGTGAGGATGACTACCGTGCGGGGGTTGGCCGCAGCGACGGCAGCGATGAGCCGAGTATGCGCTTGCGGAAGGTCGAGGTGGGCGCGGTCGTATCCTTCGGATTCGTCTCCCGCAGGCAGCCCCACGAACAGCAGGACGGCCTCGGAGCGCCTGGCCACCGCGACCGCCTCGGCGAGCAACGGCGCGGGATCAGCGCGCCTGTCGAACGAGTATCCGGCGGCGAACTCCACTGGCGCGATGGCCGAGATCGCATCCAGCGCTGAATCCACCCGGGTGGGATTGACCTGCGAACTTCCCGCGCCCTGGAATCGCGGGGTGCGGGCGAACTCGCCGATCACGCCGATCGCCTGGGCCGTGGCAAGCGGCAAGAGCTCTCCCTCATTGCGCAGCAGCACTATCGACTCGGTGGCGGCCTCGCGCGCGAGGGCGTGGTGGGCTCCGATGCTGTAACCGGGCGCCGGTGCTGCTCGACCATCGGTAGTGAGCAGCATGATCTGGGGGCCGGGGGCGGCTGCCTTGCGAGCCAGGTTCGTGATGCGCGCGACCGCGGCATCCAGCACCGATTCGGCGAGCGCACCGGAGCGCACCGCGGCAACGATCTCCGCAGAGGCGTCTGCCTGGGGACCAGGCATGTCCAGGTCGAGCCCTGCCTCGAGCGCGGCGACGCGGTGCTCGACGGCACCCCAGTCGGAGACGACGACCCCCTCGAAACCCCACTCGTCGCGCAGCACCTCCGTGAGCAGCCAGTGATTCTCGGAAGCGGCCACCCCGTTGATGCGGTTGTACGAGCACATCACCGTCCACGGCTGTTCGCCCTTCACGATCCGCTCGAAGGCCGGCAGGTAGATCTCG
This sequence comes from Rhodoglobus sp., assembly GCA_040002635.1. GTDB lineage: Bacteria > Actinomycetota > Actinomycetes > Actinomycetales > Microbacteriaceae > Rhodoglobus. The sequence continues at coordinate 1,367 of JBDUDZ010000070.1, read as the reverse complement.
CGCAGGGTGCGTTCGTCGACTTCGGCGCTGACGGTCATGCGATTTGTTTCCTGGTTGTTTGCGGCGAAGTGCTTAAGCGAAGCGCCGACGCCCCGGGCCTGAATGCCCTCTACCCACCCCGCTCCCAGCTCGCCGGCCAACAGCGGATCTTCGGAGAAGTACTCGAAGTTGCGCCCGCACAGCGGGGAGCGCTTGATGTTGACACCCGGACCGAGCAGCACGCCGACCCCTTCGGCGCGGGCTTCATCGGCGAGCGCTGCACCGACTCGGTAGAGCAGTGCCGGATTCCAGCTGGAGGCAAGCCCCGCAGCTGGCGGGAAGCAGGTGGCCGGCACGCTGTTGCCAAGGCCCAGATGGTCGCCGCCACCGCGCTGTTTGCGAACGCCGTGTGGTCCGTCGGTGATACCGATGCTCGGGATGCCGGCGCGCGCGTTCGCGGTCGTGCTCCAGAAGTCGGCGCCGACCACGAGTGCGGCTTTCTCCTCGAGCGTGAGGTCGGTCATCCCTTCACCTTACGGCGCGGATCGGAGCGATAAGCAGGGCGCCGATGACCGCGAACACCGCACCCGCGATGAACAGCGCGGTGTAGTTGCCGCCACCGCCGATCAGGAGGAATAGCGGCGCAATTGCGGGAGCAACCGACTGCGGCAGCGAGTTGGCGATGTTGAAGATGCCGAGGTCTTTTGCCGCCTTGTGCTCACGATCGGGAAGCACATCGGTGATCAGCGCCAGGTCGACGGCAAAGTAGGCGCCGATTCCCACCCCCATGACCGCCGCCGCCGCATAAAAGACGGGAAGAGTTGTGGTGAGCGCGAGCATGGTGAGACCCACTGCGACCACTGCCGCTGCACCGAACACGAAGGGCTTGCGTCGGCCCGTGCGGTCAGAAAGCCGGCCGCAGATCACCGCGCTGACAGTCAGCACCACGGAGAAAACGATAAGGGCGATGAGTTGCTGTAGAAGCACCCCGCTCTGGGGAACGTTTAGGCGATCCGCAATGAAGTACGGCTGGTATGTCGTGTACACGGCGAACCCGAGGATGACGAAGAATCGCCCAAACCAGGTCCAGCCGAAGTCGTAACGGCCCGCCTTGTCGATCGAGAAGCTGCGGATGAACTCGCCGAACGAGAAGGTGCCGAGCTCGTCGTGCGCGACATCCTTGATCCGAACCGCCAGCAGGATCATTAGCGCTGCACCCACGATCGCCGGCACCAGGAACATCAGCCCAAGACCGCCGCCCGCCGCCTGCACCCCGTAGGCAATGCCGATACCGAGCAGCGGCGACACCTGTTGTGAAATGCCGAGCACCGCACTGACCCGGCCGCGCTGGTCGAGCGGCACCTGGTCGGGCAGCAGCGCCTGAAGCG
>JBDUDZ010000069.1:0-10013 GCA_040002635.1 Rhodoglobus sp. | reverse complement strand
GGGGCGAGGAGCTCACGGTCGCGCAGTACCTCGCCATCGCTCGCGCCCGCTGAGTTCGAGGCTTCGCCGATCTAGCGCTGCCCTGCTGCGGGAGCGCCACTTGGTCGAGGTAGCGCGGCGCGTCAGTTGTCGCGGTGTAAGCGGCTCGAGGGTCATTAGCTTGCCGGAGGACCGGCGGCTGCGAAACGTTCCCACGTAACAGGACATCGTCCTGCAATGCGGGAACGTCTGGAGTGTCAGTAGGTGCACCATCGGTGCGGATGGCTGTCAGCACCGTGCACCATCGGTGCCGAAGGCGGTCAGTAGGTGCACCTTCGGTGCCGAAGCGCAGTGCACATCGGCCGCGACGAGGTCCGGCGGCGTGGCGCAGGGCCGCGGGAGGCCAGACCTCCAAGGCAGCGGGAGGCCGGACGCGCACGGCAGCAGGAGGCCAGACGCGCAAGGCGGCAGTCAGCGGCGCAACCGATATAGCGGAAAATCGCCCCAGCCCGGCTCGGCTAGGTTGGAACTATGACCTCGGGTACCTCGCGCGGAACCGCGCAGAGCATGGTGCACACCCGGGCGCCGGGCAAGATCAACGTCTTTCTCAAAGTGGGTTCATTGCTCGACGATGGTTACCACGACGTCGCGATCGCGTACCAAGCCGTCTCCCTGTACGAAGACGTGCGTGCCTACCCCGCCGACGACTTCTCGGTGAGCGTCACCGGCAGCGTTGAGTTGTCGCGCGTGCCCACCGACGGATCGAACATCGCGATCAAGGCGGCTCGCCTGCTCGCACGTCGCACCGGCTTTCGCGGAGGTGCGCGCCTCGAGATCGAAAAGCACGTTCCCGTCACCGGCGGAATGGGCGGAGGATCAGCGGATGCCGCGGCGACCCTTCTTGCCTGCGACCATCTCTGGGGCACCGGCGTGCCGCGGGAAGACATGCTCGAACTCGCGGCCGAACTGGGAGCCGACGTGCCGTTCGCCTTCACCGGCGGCACAGCCATAGGCACCGGCCGTGGCGACCAGCTCAGCCCCGCGCTTGCCAAAGGCCAATTCCAGTGGGTGCTCGCTGTTTCAGACTTCGGGCTCTCCACCCCGGCGGTCTATCGCGAGCTGGACACTCATCGCGATCGACACTCACAAGACATCTTTCCTGCACAAATCGCCCCATCCGTCGATGCAAACGTGTTGCAGGCATTGCGCGCGGGCGACCCGCACATGCTCGCCGAGTGCCTGTACAACGATTTGCAGGCGCCAGCCCTTCACCTCGAACCTTCGCTTGCCGGGGTGCTCGAGCTGGGCGAGGAGAACGGCGCCCTTGCCGGCATCATCTCCGGGTCGGGCCCGACCGTGGCGTTTCTGACGGCCGACCTTGACTCGGCGCTCGAGTTGCAGATCGCGTTGAGCGCGGCACGCCTGACAGTCGTGCGCGCGACCGGCCCCGTGCACGGAGCGCGGATCGTCGGCGACTAGCATGACCCCATGAACGCGCGCAGGGTTGCCGTGTGGGCTGCCCTGTCGGGCATCACCGCCGCCCTTGCCGTGCTCGCGGTTGCAGAACTTCTCGCGCTGTTCGTCTCACCGGCGAGCAGTCCGTTGCTCGGTGTCGGTTCGTTCGTCATCGACATCGTTCCTGGCTGGTTCAAAACGGCAGTCATTGCCGTGTTCGGAACAAACGACAAAGTCGCGCTGCTCGTCGCGCTCGGCATTCTCGTGCTGTTACTGGCGGTCGCCGTCGGCCTGCTCGAGAAGCGCAGGCCGCCGTGGGGATCCGTCGTGCTCGGGGCGGTCGCCATTGTCGCAATTGCCGCCCTCGTCACGCGAGCGGATGCCAGCCCACTCTGGGCGCTGCCGACACTGGTGGGTGCGGTTGTCGGCATCCTGTTGCTGCGCGTGATGATTGCGCGCCTCGGCCGGATCGCGGCGCCAGTGCAGGCAGGGGGCATCTCGAGGCGCGGCTTCTTCGCGCTGGTCGCGGGCACCGCCGTCGCGTCGGTCGTGGTGGGGGTAGTCGCGAGGTCGATGAACTCCGCCCTGGCCGCCGCGAGCGCCCTTCGCAACAACCTCGTGTTGCCGAAACCGGCGGTGGCAGCACCCGCCATTCCGGCCGGCGCCGACCTCGGCATCATGGGGCTCGCACCACTGGTCACGCCCAATGCCGACTTCTATCGAATCGACACGGCACTCCAGGTGCCCGCAATCGACATCGCGAACTGGAGCTTGAAAATAACCGGCATGGTCGACCGGGAGGTGACAATCAGCTTCGCCGAACTGCTTGACCTGCCTCTCACCGAAGACATTGTCACGCTCACCTGCGTCTCCAACGACGTCGGCGGTGACCTTGTCGGCAATGCGACGTGGCTGGGGTACCCGATCCGCGAGCTGCTCGCCCGCGCGGGAGTGAAGCCCGGGGCAGACATGGTGCTGTCGAAGAGCATCGATGGCTACACGGCATCCACACCCTTGGCGGCCCTGCTCGACGAAGATCGGATCGGCATTCTCGCGATCGGGATGAACGGTGAGCCCCTGCCGCTTGAGCACGGCTTCCCCGTTCGGATGGTGGTGGCAGGTCTCTACGGCTACGTGTCGGCCACGAAGTGGCTCGTCGAGCTCGAGGTGACCCGGTTTGCCGACAAGACCGCCTACTGGACTGACCGCGGTTGGGACGCGCAGGGGCCCATCAAGGTGGCATCCCGCATCGATGTGCCGGCCTACCTTGCGCGGGTTCCGGCCGGGCAGACCGCGATCGCTGGCGTCGCCTGGGCGCAGCACGACGGAATCAAGGGTGTCGAGATCCGCATCGACCGTAAGGAGTGGCTACCCGTCAGACTCGCGACCGCAATCTCGATCGACACCTGGTGCCAGTGGGTTTACGACTGGGATGCCCCCAAGGGTGCCCACCTCATCGAAGTTCGCGCGACGAACATGAGCGGCAAAACGAAGGTCAATGACCGGCTCACACCTTTCCCTAACGGTGCGGAGGGCTGGCACCAGATCACCGTCGAAGTCGTGTGAGCAGGTCGCGGTGATCCGTCGTTGGTAGATTGACAGGCGACATGGTGATCCCCTTCTCGCTGCCTCTCATCGACGACGACGTCGTCGCCGAAGTCAACGACGCCCTCCTCAACACGGGGTGGCTCACTACCGGCCCTAAGGTGCGCCAACTCGAAACCGAGATCTCGGCGCTCACCGGTACGCCGGTGCTCTGCGTCAACTCCTGGAGTTCGGGCGCCATGCTCATGCTGCGGTGGTTCGGCGTCGGCCCTGGCGACGAAGTAATCATCCCGGCATACACGTATTCGGCGACCGCACTGTGTGCGATGAACCTCGGTGCGACCGTCGTCATGGTCGACGTTCTCGACGATTTCACAATTGACCCCGCAAAAATCAGGGCAGCGATCACTCCGCGAACAAAGGCCATCATTCCTGTCGACATGGGCGGCTGGCCGGCCGACTATGACGCAATTCACGCCGTGCTCGAAGCTGCGGATGTCACGTCCCTCTTCGTTCCCGCGTCGCCGCGCCAGCAGAAACTCGGCCGCATCCTCGTCGTGACCGACGCCGCACATTCGATCGGATCCACCTACAAGGGTCGCCCCAACGGACAGTTCACCGACGCCACAGTCTTTTCCCTGCACTCCGTGAAGAACATCACCACCGGTGAGGGCGGCGCGGTCTGCATTAACCTGCCCGCTCCGTTCGACAACGAGGAGGAATACACCTTCCTCAAGGCGCTCGCCCTCAACGGCCAGAACAAGAGCGCGTTCGAGAAGAACGTGCCGGGGGCCTGGCGCTACGACATCATCGACCAGGGGCTGAAGGTCAACCTGCCCGACATCAACGCGGCGATCGGGTTGGCGCAGATCCGCAAGTATGCGGGCGAACTTCTGCCCGACCGCAGGCACAAGTTCGAGCTCTACCAGGAGGGCTTCGGCCAGTACGAGTGGGCGATCCTGCCCCCGTACCGGGATGCCGAACGCGAGTCGTCGGCGCACCTGTACCTCCTGCGCATCAAGGGTGCCGACGAAGCGCGCCGCGACCGGATCATCACGGCAATCTCCGAAGCCGGCGTCGGGGTCAACGTGCACTACATCCCGATGGCGATGCTCACCCTCTTCCGCGAGCGCGGCTACGACATCGCGGATTACCCCAAGACCTACGAGTTGTACGCCAACGAGATCACCCTGCCGCTGTACAACACCCTCACGGAGGATCAGGTCGCCGAGGTCATCCATGTCGTTGCACAGGCAGTAGAGGCGACAGCATGACGCCCCTGACTAGCATCGAGGCGACGGCGTGACCCCGGCATCCTTCGACCTCGAGGCGTTCATCGCCAGGCACGTGACGTTCCGCACGCAGAGCCTGTTCGCTGCCGATCTCGCCGTGCACGACGCCGAACTGCGCGCCGCGATCGAGGGGAAGTCGGTGCTGGTCATCGGCGGGGCGGGCACTATCGGGTCATCCTTTATTCGGGCGCTGCTGCCCTACCGACCCTCGCGGTTGTGCGTAGTCGACCTCAGCGAGAATGGGCTCACCGAACTCACCCGCGATCTGCGCTCGACCGCGGGTCAGTACCTGCCCGAGAAATTCACTACCTACCCGATAAGTTTCGGTGATGAGGTGTTCGAGCGGATGCTCGCCGCCGAAGGTCCGTTCGAGATCGTCGCGCACTTCGCGGCCCACAAACACGTCCGCAGCGAGAAAGATCGCTACTCGATCGAAGCCATGCTCGAGAACAACGTTGTCAGCACAGTCAAGCTGCTCGACCTGCTGTTGGCTTCGCCGCCAGAGCATTTCTTCTGCGTCTCCACCGACAAGGCGGCCAACCCCGCAAACGTCATGGGTGCCTCGAAAAAACTCATGGAGGAGGCGGTGCTGGCCTACGCGGAGTTGCTTCCGGCGACCACCGCGCGGTTCGCCAACGTGGCATTCTCCAACGGCAGCCTGCCGGCCGGGTTCCTGGAGCGCATTGCAAAGAACCAGCCGCTGTCGGCCCCGTCTGACGTGCGCCGCTATTTCGTGTCGCCGGCCGAGAGCGGGCAGCTGTGCCTGCTCGCCTGCATCACCGGGCATCCCGCCGACATCTTCTTCCCCCGACTCGACGAGCCGAAAATGCTCACCTTCGCCGCGATCGCTGACGCTTTGCTCGCTGAACTCGGCTACACCCCCGAGCACTGTGCAACCGAAGACGAGGCGCGCGAAAAGGCTGCGAACCGTGACCCCGAGGATGCCACCTGGCCGGTGTACTACTTCGAGTCAGACACTTCGGGCGAGAAGTCGTTTGAAGAATTCCACACCGGCGACGAGACTGTTGACCTCACCCTGTTCGACGCGCTGGGAGTCGTGAAGGCTGTCGCCACGCAGGATGTCGCGGGCATCCGCTCGACTGTTGACGACCTGCACGCTCTTTTCGCCCAACCCGACCTGCCCAAGGAAGCGATAGTCACTGTTCTCTCCCGGTTAGTGCCCACCTTCCACCATGTGGAGACCGGCAAGAGCCTCGATTCGAAGATGTAGCGCATGTACCTCGCCCTCAAGAGACTCATCGACTTTGTTGTCGCGCTGGTCGCGCTCGTGATCCTGATCGTGCCGCTGGCGATAATCATGATCGCGTTGCGGTTCAGTGGCGAAGGCGAAGTCTTCTACCGGCAGAAGCGCATCGGCTTCCACAACTCGACATTCGGCATCTGGAAGTTCGCGACGATGCTGAAGGACAGCCCCAACCTCGGCACCGGAAGCTTGACTGTGCGCGGCGACCCTCGCGTGACGCGAGTCGGTAGAGTGCTTCGGGCGACAAAGATCAACGAGCTGCCGCAGTTGATAAACGTGCTCACCGGCGAGATGAGTTTCGTCGGTCCCCGGCCGCAGATGCAGGTCGACTTCGACGTGTATCCCAGACCAGTTCGTGACACGATCTACAACGCCCGCCCCGGCGTTACCGGCATCGGATCCATCGTATTCAGGGACGAAGAGGCGCTGCTCTCGAAGCCGGGGGTCGAGCCCCGCGAGTTTTACGCCCGGGAGATCGCTCCCTACAAGGGCGCACTCGAGATGTGGTACCTCCAGCACCGGTCGTTGCTTCTCGACTTCCGACTGCTCTGGCTCACGGTCTGGGTGGTGTTGCGCCCGCAGTCGAACATCGTCTACCGCAGCCTGCGCGACCTCCCCGACCGGCCGGCCTGGCTGCACGCCTGACTCTGGCGCGATTCTTCACGGTTTGCTGACCGATCGGTATTCCGAGGTGCTGCCCGAACCCGTCGGGATAGCATGGCGAAGGTGACGGAACGACGGCGATACCTGTGGGCGGCCCTGGTGGGCGTGATCGGCGCGCTCAGCGCACTCGCCGTTGCTGAGGCGTTCGCGGCCCTGATGGTGCTGCCCGCGTCGAGCCCCCTCTTTGCGGTCGGCTCATTCGTCATCGACATCGTGCCCGGCTGGTTTAAGGCCGCAGTTATCGCGCTGTTCGGAACTGCCGACAAAATTGTGTTGCTTGTCGCGCTGGGCATCGTCGTGTTGGTCCTCGCTGTTGTCGTCGGGATGCTGCAGTTCCGTCGCCCGCCGTGGGGCGTTGTGCTGCTCGTGGTGGTCGGGCTGTTCGCCACCCTCGCCGCGTCCACGCGCGCCGATGCAAGTGGGTTCTGGGCTATCCCCTCCCTCGTCGGGACGGTAGCGGGAGTGTTCGTGCTGAGGGCGGTAATCGACAGGTTGCGGGTCTGGACAGAGGCCGATGGCCACACCGCGACGAAGCGGGAGGCGGCGCGGGCAGCCCTCACCCGCCGGCGGTTCTTCGTGGCGCTGGGAGGTACCGCAGCGGGGGCCTTGGTCGTGGGGCTGGGTGCCCGCGCGATTAACGCCGGCACCGCCGCGGTGAACGCGGTGCGCGAATCCCTCACGTTGCCGAAGCCGACGACGCCGGAAGCCGCTTTCCCTGCGGGCGCCGACCTCGGCATCCCGGGCATTTCGCCGCTGATCTCTGCGAATGACGGCTTCTACCGCATCGACACCGCCCTGCAGGTTCCGGTAATTGACGCGGCGAGCTGGAGCCTGAAGATCACCGGCATGGTCGAGAACCCGATCGAAATCACTTTCGCCGAACTGCTCGCGCTGCCGCTGACCGAACACACTGTCACCCTCATGTGCGTCTCGAACGAGGTTGGCGGCAACCTCGTCGGAAACGCGACGTGGTTGGGGTACCCGATCCGCGAACTTCTGAAGAGGGCAAGACCGAAGTCTGGCGCCGACATGGTGTTCTCGACGAGTATCGATGGCTTCACGGCGAGCACGCCGCTCGAGGTATTGCTTGAAGACGACCGCGAGAGCCTGCTTGCCGTGGGGATGAACGGCAAACCCCTGCCCCTCGAGCACGGCTTCCCGGTGCGCATGGTGGTGCCGGGTCTCTACGGTTATGTCTCGGCAACCAAGTGGGTCACCACCCTTGAAGTCACCCGATTCGCTGATCATGCCGCCTACTGGACGCAGCGAGGCTGGTCAGACCATGGACCGGTGAAGACGTCGTCGCGCATTGACGTGCCGTCAAGTGGTAGTCGAGTGGATGCCGGAACAGTCGCGGTCGCGGGCGTCGCGTGGGCCCAGCACGTCGGCATTGACCGTGTCGAGGTGCGAGTAGACAGTGGCGATTGGCAGCCGGCTCGTCTCGCCGACGCCATCTCGGCCGACACCTGGCGCCAGTGGGTTTACGAGTGGCCGGCGACGAGCGGCAATCATATTCTCGAGGTGCGGGCCACGGATTCCGCTGGCACCACCCAGTCGGGCACGCGCGTGGATGTCGTCCCGAACGGCTCCGAAGGCTGGCACTCCGTCACGGTCAGCGTGGCCTGAGCCGCGATTCGGCAGCCGACACTCGCCCCGCCCGTTCTCTGGGTGGCCAGACGCTCAGAACAGCGCGACGGCCCCACCGAGCGGCAGGCTTGATCGCACGATGGCGGGGCCGACCGAGATCGAGCCGTCTGTGAGCGGCTGGCAGCGCATTCCACCGCGGCCGCGCAACGCCCTGAATGCGCCAGGGGCGAGCGTGACATCCATCCACGCGCAGGGATTCGCGGGTCGGTTCACGCGCAGCACGACGGCGCCGCTTCCCGTGTCGATGGAGAGGATGGCACCGCGCAACCCATCAATGTCCAGCCCGCGCACGACGATGTTGCGACGCGTGTCGGCCGGGTCTAGCGCCCGCGTGTGAAGCTCGGCAGCTACGCGCTCGAGAGACTCGATCGCCAACACCGTGACCGATGCCGAGACGTGGGCTTTGGCTCCGAAATAGCGGTCGCCGACGATGCCGAGCCCGGCGCGGAAGTGGATGGACTCGCGCTGTTCGCGCTCTACCGCATCCCTTGGGCCATCCTCGGGTCGCCCCTCGTAGCGGTGCAGGGATGACGCCAGAAGGGAGACGATCTCCACCTCGCGCTCGTACGGCAGGTTGACCATTGACTCCACCCTAAGCCGACTGCTCCGTGCGGGCGGCGGGCGGCGGGCTGCGGACTGCGACTGGGATTGCGGATTGCGGATTGCGGATTGCGGATTGCGGGGTAGGACTGCGATTGCCGACTGGGAGCGCGGAGCGCGGACGGCGGGCTGCGGTGCATCGTTTCATTCGTTCCCACGTAACAGGACAATGTCCTGCAAGGTGGGAGCGAATTCGCGAGAGGTGCCGGATCCCCCCGCGCACTGGTCGCGCACACTGGCAGCGCATGCACCGGTCGCGCACGCAGCGCATGCACCGGTCGCGCTAGCGGCAGTGACCCCGGGAGGGCTGGGGCGAGGGGCCACGCCGGGGCTACCCAAACGCCCCGTAGGCTTGCGCGAGTGGCACATCTCCTCGGCGCGGAAGCGCTTCACCTCGAATACCCGACCCGCGTCATCTTTGACAAGGTAACTATCGGCCTGGACGAAGGCGACCGCATCGGTATCGTCGGTCGCAACGGTGACGGCAAGTCCACCCTGCTGCGCATGCTCTCTGGGCGACTCGAGCCCGACTCGGGCCGGGTGACCCGCCGCGGTGGCGTCACCATCGCGATGCTCGACCAGGCCGACGAGCTCGACGGAACGCGCACAGTGCACCAAACGGTGATCGGCGACATCGACGAGCACGTGTGGGCAGGCGACCCGAACGTGCGCGACGTCATTGCGGGGCTCATCTCCGACATCCCGTGGGAATCATTCGTTGGAGACCTGTCCGGTGGGCAGCGTCGACGGGTCGCGCTCGCGGCACTGCTCATCGGCGACCACGACGTCATCTTCCTCGACGAGCCCACCAACCACCTCGACGTCGAGGGCATCACCTGGCTGGCCGGACACCTCAAACGCCGCTGGTCGACGAACGCCGGCGGGCTCGTGGTCGTGACCCATGACCGGTGGTTCCTCGACGAAATCTGCACAGCCACCTGGGAAGTGCACGATCGGCTCATCGAACCGTTCGAGGGCGGCTACGCTGCGTACATCCTGCAGCGGGTCGAGCGCGACCAGATGGCCGCGACCATGGAATCCAAGCGCCAGAACCTCATGAAGAAAGAGCTGGCGTGGTTGCGTCGCGGCGCACCCGCGCGCACCGCCAAGCCGAAGTTCCGCATCGATGCGGCGAACGAGCTCATCCTCAACGAGCCACCCGTGCGCGACAGCGTCGCCCTCTCATCGATGGCAATGCAGCGCCTGGGCAAAGACGTCGTCGACCTCGAGAACGTCTCGGTGAGCTATGAGTCGGCAGGTGCAGCAGGCCCCAAGCATGTGCTGAAGGATGTCACCTGGCGCATCGCCCCCGGCGAGCGCACGGGCATCCTCGGCGTGAATGGGGCGGGCAAGAGCACCCTCCTGAGTCTGGTCGCGGGCTCGCTGTTGCCCACCAGCGGGAGGGTCAAGCGCGGCAAAACCATCAAAGTCGCCACCCTTACCCAGCAGCTGTTCGAGCTCGAAGACATCTGGAACGACCGGGTCAGCGAGGTCATCGGCCGACAGAAGAGCACCTACGTGACCGGCGGCAAGGAGATGACTCCCGGCCAGTTGCTCGAGCGGGTGGG
>JBDUDZ010000068.1:0-10200 GCA_040002635.1 Rhodoglobus sp. | reverse complement strand
GAGAAGTTGAGCTTCATGCCGTGGGTGAGGTGGCCACCGTGGGCGAGTTCGAGACCGAGGATCCGGTCGCCGGGCGTTGCGATCGCCGAGAGCACAGCGGCGTTCGCGGATGCTCCGGAGTGCGGCTGCACGTTGGCGTAGGCCGAGCCGAAGAGGCTCTTGGCGCGCGAGATGGCCAGGGATTCGGCGACATCCACGAACTCGCAGCCACCGTAGTAGCGGCGACCCGGGTAGCCCTCGGCGTACTTGTTAGTGAGCACTGAACCCTGGGCCTCGAGCACCGCGCGGGGAACGAAGTTCTCCGATGCGATCATCTCGAGGGTGCCGCGCTGGCGGCCGAGCTCCTGCTCGAGCACTGCGGCGATCTCGGGATCGACCTCGAAGAGGGGGGATGTGAATGTAGACACTGGCAGCTCCTGGCACTCGAACGGATAGATCAAAGGTATCCGGTGGGCCCAGGCGAACGGCCCAATCGTGAGAGGTATCGCTTCCCGATGGTTACCCATCCGAACGCCAGTTGCGACAGGTCAAGTGTAGCGTTTCGCCGCACGGCTGGTGCGACTAGCGCGGCTTCGCCAACTGGAACTCCAAGTGTGACTGAACCGTCGGCCACTCGCTCGAGATGATGCTGTACACGCAGGTGTCGCGAAGGGTTCCGTTCGTCGAGACAGCGTGCTGGCGCAGGATGCCGTCGAGCTTCGCGCCGAGACGTTCAATGCCCGCCCGGCTGGCCCGGTTGAAGAAGTGCGTGCGGAACTCCACCGCGATGCAGTCCAGGTCGTCGAAGGCGTGGCGCAGCAGCATCAGCTTCGCTTCGGTATTGAGCCCCGTGCGTTGCACTCGCTGGCGGTACCAGGTCGACCCGATCTCGACCCGGCGGTTCACGGCATCCACGTTCATAAAGGTGGTCATGCCAACCGCTTTGCCGGTGGCATTCTCCACAATGGCAAAGGGCAGCATCGCGCCCGACTCCTGAAGGCTTAACCGCCGGTCGATCTCGGCCGACATGCCCTCCGGGCTCGGTATCGAGGTGTACCAGAGGTTCCAGAGCTGGCCATCCTGCACTGCAGCGACCAGGTCATCGTGATGCTCGCGAGACAGCGGAACCAGAGATGCGAGATTGCCGGTCAGGGTCACCGGGCTCAGGAAGGGCATGGGCTATCTTCTCAAGCCGTGGTGGCGCGCCGCGCGAGCCACGCATTACCGAACAGAACGAGTGCCAAGCCAGCCACGGTGATCACTACGTCGACCCACGGCAGCACTCCCACTCCCCACCTGTCGAGCAGGAGCCCGCCGACCAGGGCGCCGAGACCGATGGCGAAGTTGAACGAGGTGGCGAAGTAGGCGGAGGCGAGATCGCGCACGCGCAGTGACGCCGTGTGCATCATCCGGGCCTGAAGCAGCGAGGGAAGCGAGCCAAATGCCGCGCCCCACACGAAGACAGCGCCAAGCAGCGCGACCTGGTTGTGGGAGAAGAACGCGACCATTGTCACGGACAACAGCACCACAATGATCGCCGTGACCATGGCACCCCTCGGGAAACGGTCTCCGAACATGCCTGCCAGCACGAGACCGATTGCCCCAGCGCCCCCGTAGAGAAAGAGGATGGGAGCGACCGCTGCCGGGTCGAAGCCTGCCGGCCCCAGGAGGAAAGGGGCAATGTAGGTGTAGAAGATGTTGTGGCCGAAGGCGACAAGCACGATGATGATGCCCACGATGACCACGCCCGGCACTGTGCGATCCTTTCGCATCGGTAGTGGGATCTCGCCGGTGGCGAGCACCTCGCCGTGGCTTACCGGTGGCAGCAATCGAGCGGCCACCACCGTCAGCACCACCACTGCAGCGGCAAGGATGGCGAATGCGAGTCGCCAGCCGAGGGCATGACCGAGCGCGGTGCCCAGCGGCACGCCGAGCACGAAGGCCGCCGTGCCGCCACCGCCGGTGATCGACACCGCTCGGGCGAGTTGGTGTTTGGGCACGAGGTGTGCCGCGTAGGCTCCGACGACCGACCAGAAAGTGCCGTGTGCGAGGCCGCCGACGATGCGCGCGACGACCAGCACGGGATACGTCGGCGCCACAGCTGCGAGCACGTTGGCGCCAATAAATACGACGAGCACCACCAGCACTATCGACTTACGCGAGAACCGTCGGGTCAGGATCGACACAGGTGCGGCGGTGAGCACAACGGTGCCCGCGAACACGGTGATCAGCAGGCCCACCTGCGACTCGGAGACCTTCAGCTCCCGGGAGATCTCCGGCAGCAGGCCGGTAGGCAGGAACTCACTGGTAACCATCATGAAGATAAGGGTGGCGAGAGTGAGAAGGCCGACCCAGGGGAAAGGTTTGGTAGAGGAGGCGTCCATGAGGACGGTGGATCCGTTCGTCGCAGTGGTGCGTTTCGCCGCCCGCGGGATGCAGCGGTGCGGCAGCATCCCCTCCAGTTTAGCGAGGAGACCGCCTGCCCTACGCTTGACGGGTGAGCGACACCGCGACCCACTGGATCCTGACACTCGTCTGCGAAGACCGGCCGGGCATCGTCCATGCGGTCAGCGGTGCGATTGTCGAAGCGGCGGGCAACATCACCGAGTCGCAGCAGTTCTCGAGCGACGACACTGGCCGGTTCTTCATGCGGCTGCAGGTTGAGTCAGCTGCATCCCGCGAGGCTTTCGAAGCAGCCCTCAAACCTGTCACCCAAAAGTACGGGATGACGTGGGAGCTTGACCTGGTCGGTCGCCCACTGCGCACCCTGGTCCTGGTTTCCACAGCGGGCCACTGCCTCAACGATCTGCTCTACCGCCAGCGCGCCAGCCAGCTCGTGGTAGAGCTGCCGCTCGTGCTCAGCAATCACGACGACCTCAAGGGCCTAGCAGAGTTCTATGGCGTGCCGTTCGAGTCGCACCCCGTGACGACACCCGGGCAGAAGCTCGCGTTCGAGGATCGCGTGCTCGAGGTCGTCGAGGAGCACGACATCGAGCTCGTCGTGCTCGCGCGCTACATGCAAATCCTCTCCCCCGAACTGTGTGCGGCGCTGAGCGGCCGGATCATTAACATCCACCACTCGTTTCTGCCCGGCTTCAAGGGTGCGAATCCATACCGCCAGGCGCACGCCCGAGGCGTCAAGCTCATCGGTGCGACAGCGCATTTCGTGACGAGCGACCTCGACGAGGGCCCGATCATCGAGCAGAACGTTGTGCGTGTCGACCATTCGCGCAGCGCCACCGAGCTTGTCGCGATCGGCCAGGACGAGGAGTCGCGCACCCTCACCCAGGCCGTCAAGTGGTTCGCAGATCACCGGGTGCTGCTCGATGGGGCGCGCACCATCATCTTCAGGTGAGCACACCATCTCAGGTAAGGGGTATGCCGCTGCTGTCTGCCGCCAATATACTCAGCTACTACTCCTCGACGCTCGGACTCCGGTGACATTTCGCTCGCGCGCGTTTGCCTCAGCCGCCGTGTTCGTGCTGGCGCTGGGCGGCGCGCTCGTCATCGCATCCCCGGCGAGTGCCGCATCGCTAACTGTCACCGACCCGGGCGACACGAACACCCCCGGCACGCTCAGGTGGGCGCTCAACAACCTCGCGCCGGGCGGGCCGAACACGATCACCTTCCTCATTCCCGGAAACACGATCACGGCCGCGACCGCCCTGCCCACCATCACCGAGAGCGTCATCATCAACGGCCCAGGCGAATCGGCGCTGACGATCGACAGCACGCTGGGGACGGTGTTCTCCATCGCCGGAGGCGCGCCGAACATCGACGTCACGATCTCCGACCTCACGATCTCATCCCCCGCGGTCGGCGCGTGCGGGATCAGTTCTGACAAGGCAAACCTCACGGTCACGAACCTCACCGCCAGCGACTTCGACTGCAGTGGGATCGCGGTTACCGGCGGCTCGCTCACCGCCACCGATGTCACAGTCGAGAACGACGCATCCGGAATCGCGTTCCAGGGCAGCGTCGCGGCCAACAGCCTCTCGCTGACGCGGGTGCACGCGGGGGGTGCCGCCTTCACCGGGGTGAACGCTGTGGTGACGGGCGCCACGGCAACTGTCACCGATGTCGACGCCGACGACGCCCAGTTCTTCGGCTTATACCTCGCCGCCACCGACGGTGCCACCGCGTCGATATCGGGCGTGCGCGCCGACCGGTCGGGAGCGATCGGTATCACGGTATTGACCGATGCTGGAGCGACAGCGGCGATCGATGATTCGTCGTCTGACGACGGAGTAGGCCAGGGAATCGACCTGCAGGCAACTGACAACTCAAGCCTCACGGCCACGGGATTGACCTCCACCCACAGTGGCTCGAGCGGCCTCTGGCTCAGCGTCACCGACTCAGCAGCACTGATTGTCCAGTCGTCGTTAGTGCAGGACACTGTGTCCAACTCCGGCATCTGGATCGACAGGGTCGACGATGCGGCGCTCACCATTAGGAACACCCAGGTGCTGAACAACACGTCCACGTTCGGAGGCGGGATCTTTGTGCGCGAGGCCACCGGTGGGGCGACGGTGGATCTCAGCGCCCTGACCGTGACCGGCAACCATTCCGACGACGACGGTGGCGGCATCGACGTCAACGCTCTCTCGGACGACGGCACTGTCCTCACCCTGAGTGACTCGACGATTTCGAATAACACCTCGGTCGATTACGCCGGCGGACTCTACCTGCTCAACATTGGCGGAGGCGTTACCAGCACGGCGCACGTCGTCGTGCTGCGCACGACTTTCGACGGCAACCACGGGGGAGGCTACGGTGGCGCTATCGCGATCAACGAGCCGGCGCGCGAAACCAGCGGTCAGCCCACCGTGCTCATCGACAGCAGCACAATCAGCAACAACGTCACGCCGTACGGCGGCGGCGGCATCCAGATCGACAAGCATTCGGGAACCGACATCGCGGTGGTAAAGGTCCTCAACACCACCATCTCGGGAAATGACGCGCAGGTCTCTGGGGGGATCGACTCCAGCGGCCCCAACCTTCCGCGTCCCCCACGTCCCGGGCGCCCGCCAACTCCGTTTGTGCCGTTGCTGTCAACGATCATCAGCCATTCCACTATCGCGGGAAACTCCGCGCACACCTCGGGTGGAGTGGCGGCGACCGCGCAGAGCCTCGAGATCGACAACTCGATAATCGCGGGCAGCACAAGTAACAATGGGCAGACCCCCGACGACCTCGACGTCGAATCTGGCGGGTCCTTCATTGCGACATACAGCCTCATCCAGAACCCCAAGGCCGGTGTCGTCGTGCCTCCCGCGAGCGGCAATCTCGTGGGCGTCGACCCTCAGCTGGCGCCACTGGCAAATAATGGCGGACCTACGAAGACCCGCTTTCTGACCCCGGCGAGCCCGGCCTACAACGCGGGCGACCCCGCGTTCGTCGGCGCCGGCCTGTTCGACCAGCGCGGCCAGCCACGCGTATCCCAGCGCGTCGACATGGGTGCCGTCGAGTGGCAGCCCGCGCCCGCGCCCGCGCTCGCGCTCACCGGAGGCGCGCCCCGACCCGAGGTGCCGCTGTGGGGAATGCTGTTCTTGTTCGTCGGGGTGGCCCTGGTCGCCGCATCCCGAATCCGGCAGGCCATCTAACTAGGCTGGGCCCGTGACCACCCTCTTCCACGGCGCCCGCAAGCTCGACGCTCGTGGCGAGGTCGACAACTTCTGGATGCTCGTCGACAGAGCCGAGATCATCGCCACCGGCAGCGGCCCGCGGCCGACCGCGAACGAGTCAGTCGATGTTGCGGGCCACTGGCTCGTTCCTGGTTTCATCGACCTGCACGGCCACGGCGGTGCAGGCCACTCCTACGACGACGGGGCCGACGAGATCCGCGCGGCGCTGGCTCCGCATCGCGCCCACGGCACCACCCGTTCTGTGCTGAGCCTGGTGGCGAACCCTTTCGAGAACATGCTCGCCAGTCTCGCGACTATCGCCGACCTCGCCGAGAGCGACCCGCTCATCCTCGGCTCCCACCTCGAGGGGCCATATCTCGCCCCCGACAATCGCGGGGCACACAATCCTGAGTTCCTCCTCGAGCCTGAGCCGTATGTGGTGGAGCGCCTCATCGGAGCGGCGCGGGGCACGCTGCGCCAGCTCACCATCGCGCCCGAGCTTCCGGGGTCGATGGAGGCGATCGGGGTGCTTATTGAGGCGGGCGTGACTGTCGCCGTTGGACACACGATGGCCGACCTGGAAACCGCGCGGGCGGCTTTTCATCGCGGCGCCCGCATCCTGACCCACGCGTTCAACGCGATGCCCGGAATCCACCACCGCGCGCCGGGGCCCGTCATGGCCGCATTCGAGGATGAGCGCGTGACGCTCGAGCTGATCCTGGACGGGCGGCACGTGCATCCCGCCGTCGCTGCGATGGCCTTCACTGAGGCTCGCGGCAGGGTCGCGCTCGTCACCGATGCGATGGCGGCCGCCGGCGCTAGTGACGGGGACTACCGTCTCGGCTCGCTCAACGTGTCGGTACGCGAGGGGATGGCACTTCTCAGCGGCACCCAGACGCTCGCGGGATCGACCCTGACGCAGGATGCCGCGTTGCGCTGCGCGATCAACGACGCCGGCATCGAGCCCCGCGACGCCATCGCCGCCCTGACCCACGTTCCCGCGTCGGCACTCGGACTCGGGCACCGCCACGGCCTGCTCGCTACGGGCTACGCGGCCGACGCCGTGGTGCTTGACCGCTCGTGGCAGGTCACAGGGGTCTGGGCCGACGGCCTCAAGTTGGCCTAGCCTTCAGCGTTGCCACGGCACGCACAGGAGCGGTACGTCATGCTTGAAACAACACCAGCGCCTTCGACAAGGAGAATCCATGAGTTCCTTCGCCCCCAGCAAACCCGCCATCGCCGTCTTCGCCGGGCTTTCGCTTGTCGGTGCCCTGGCCGGCTGCAGCGCGACGCCGGCGTCCACGACGGCAGGCACCGGCGACACCGCTACCACCGCACCCACCGCACCCAGCGTCTCAAGCGGCAGCTCAGCGGCTCCGGCGAGCGCCTACAAGGACGGCACCTACAAAGAGAGCGCTGACTACCAGGCGCCGAGCGGCACCGAAACCGTCGACGTCAGCCTCACCCTGGCCGGCGGCACGATCACCGCTGTCACGGTGGCCGGGCACGGCACCGACCCCCAGGCGCAACTACACCAGAGGCAGTTCGCCGACGGAATTGCCGCGGTCGTCGTCGGCAAGAGCATCGACGGCCTCAGCGTCGACAAGGTGGGCGGCTCATCCCTGACCAGCGTCGGTTTCAACAAGGCCGTCGACGCGATCAAGACCGACGCTGCTGCCTGACCTGCGCCCGCACACTTTCGCCTTCGAGGCGATCGGGACCGGCTGGCAGGTGGACACCACCGAGCCGGTCCCGCCAGTGCTGCGCGCCGAGATAGCCGCGCGCATCGAAACCTTCGACCGCACCTGGTCGCGTTTTCGTGATGACTCGCTCGTCTCGCGCATCGCCCGGCAGCCGGGTACCTGGCAGTTTCCGGATGACGCGCCGCCCCTCTTCGACATCTACCGCCGGCTCTACGAGGCCACGGATGGCGCGATGAGCCCGCTCGTCGGCGGGGCTCTCGAGAGCCTCGGCTACGATCGCGCCTACTCGCTGCGCCCGGCCGCGAGCCCCACCCCCGTGCCAGCCTGGGATGACGCGATCGCCTGGGACGGGAGTGCCCTGACCACGGTGAGCCCCGTGTCCATCGACGTGGGGGCGGCGGGCAAGGGATACCTCGTGGATATCGTGAGCGCGATGCTGCGAGCAGACGGGCACGAGGAGTTCATCGTGGACGGGAGCGGCGACATCCGCCAGCTTGGTGCCGCGCCGATCAGGGTCGCGCTCGAGCATCCGCTCGACACCACCAAGGCGATCGGCATCGCCACCGTGCACAACGGCTCGATCTGCTCGTCGGCGACCAACCGCCGCACCTGGGGCGACGGTCTGCACCACGTCATCGACGCGCTCACCGGCCTGCCCACGAATCGGGTGATCGCGACCTGGGCGATCGCCCACACCGGCCTCGAAGCCGACGGTCTCGCGACAGCTCTCTTCTTCGCCGAGCCAGCGCGTTTGGCGCTTCAATTCGAATTCACCTGGGTGCGAATGTTCTCGAACGGAACTGTAGAGTTCTCGCCACACCTCGACGGGGAGATATTCACATGAAGCAATGGCTCGATCGTGTCACCGGCATGGTGACGATGTACACCCTGATCCTGGTCTCGCTCGCAGCGATCGCGGTGATCGCCCTCATCCTGTCGTTGTTCGGCCAGCTCGGCAGCTACACGCCGCTCGCCCTCCTCGCCTCGGCGGCGGTGGCCATCGGGTTCACCAGCGGCACCAGCCTGCTTGCCGCGACCATCATGCGGGTCAAGCCACACCAGGTGTCTGCGCTCATCACCGGACTGCTGATCTTCTTCGTGATGCAGCCGAAGTTCGACCTGCTTGGCCTCGCCGGTATCGCGATCGCCGGCACCGTCGCGAGCGCCTCGAAATACCTGTTCGCCGTGCGCGGCCGCCACATTTTCAACCCCGCGGCGCTCGGCGCGTTCGTGGCGAGCATCATCGTGTTCAGCACCTTTATCGGCTTCAGCTTCGCGGTCTGGTGGCCGGGAACTCCCTACCTGCTGATCCCGGTGGCCATCGGGGCATTCCTCGTGCTGTACCGAACGCAGCGCCTCACGATGGGCGTCGTCTTCATCGTGCTCGCGGCGGTCGTGGTGGTCGCCGGGGTCTTCCTGCGCGGCGGCACTGTGGCGGATGCCACGACCTCCCTTCTCAGTTCCCCCATCGTGTTCTTCGCGGGCTTCATGCTCAGCGAGCCCCTGACGCTCCCGCCGCGCCGCTGGCAGCAACTCTCCGAAGCGGTAATCGTCGCCCTGATCTTCACGATTCCTTTCGCGGTCGGACCACTGTCAAACACCCCGCAACTCGCGCTCCTCGTTGGCAACCTGCTCGCGTTCTTCTTCGGCCAGCGGCGCGCAATAAAGATGACCTACCTCGGCAAGAGGGCGCTCAGCCCCACCACGTGGGAGCTCTCGTTCCAGCCGAACAGGCCCGTGCGCTTCATCCCCGGCCAGTACATGGAACTCACGATTCCCCACCAGAAAGGCGACCTGCGCGGCAGTCGCCGCTACTTCAGCATTACCTCAGCACCCGGAGGCGACGGTCCGATAACTTTCGCGATCACAGTGCCGGAGAAGGCCAGTAGTTTCAAGCGCACGCTGCTTGACCTGGAAACCGGGGCGCTGGTCTGCGGCACCGGCGTGAGTGGCGACTTCGCTCTTCCTTCCGACACGACTGAGCCGTTGCTGCTCGTAGCGGGCGGCATCGGCATCACCCCCTTCGCGAGCCAGCTGGCCGCAGCGACCGCGCTCGGCCAGAAGCGTGACGTGACAGTCGTCTACGCCAACAGCACGCCGGGCGCGCTGCCCTACGCCGAACTTCTCGAGAAGTCGGGTGCGCGGGTCGTGCTCTTCGCACCGGATGCCCCCTCTCCCCTCCCCGCCGGCTGGCGCTACGAGGGCGCAGGCCGCGTCACCGGCGAGAGGCTGATCGCGGCGGTACCGGATGTCGCGAGCCGCCGCACCTTCGTCTCCGGGCCCCCCGCCCTCGTCAGCGACCTGAAGGCAGCCCTGAAGAAGGAGGGTGCGCGGCACGTGCACTCCGACTACTTCTCCGGGTACTGAGCCTGCTTTCAGCCTCCGGCGAACAACGAGAGAAGGCCCCGAACTTCTTCGGGGCCTTCTCTCGTGCTGCTGGTACGCGAGGCTGCGCTTATGACAAGCGCGTCGCGAGGTTCTTATCGAGGGTGTCGAGGAACTCCTCGGTCGTCTCCCACTTCTGGTCCGGCCCGACGAGCGCGGCCAGGTCCTTGGTCATGTGGCCGGCCTCGACCGACTTGATGACGACATCCTCGAGGGTCAGCGAGAAGTCGATCAGTTCCTGGTTGCCGTCGAGCAGGCCCCGATGCGCGAGACCGCGCGTCCAGGCATAGATCGAGGCGATCGGGTTTGTCGAGGTGGGCTTGCCCTGCTGGTGCATGCGGTAGTGGCGGGTGACGGTGCCGTGGGCGGCTTCCGCTTCGACGACCTTGCCATCCGGGGTGGAGAGCACGGAGGTCATGAGGCCGAGCGAGCCGAAGCCCTGGGCCACCGTGTCTGACTGCACGTCGCCGTCGTAGTTCTTGCAGGCCCAGACGTAGCCGCCCTCCCAC
>JBDUDZ010000067.1:0-10244 GCA_040002635.1 Rhodoglobus sp. | reverse complement strand
GATCGACGAGCGCGAGCGGCTCTATCAGGAGTTCCGGGACGGTGTCACGAAGGTGCTCGTGGTCTCGAAGGTCGCCAACTTCTCGGTCGACCTGCCGGAGGCCACGGTCGCGATCCAGGTCTCCGGATCGTTCGGCTCACGTCAGGAGGAAGCCCAGCGCCTCGGCCGCCTGCTGCGCCCGAAGGAGAGCGGCCTGCCCGCCAACTTCTACACGCTCGTGGCGCGCGACACCGTCGACCAGGATTTCGCGCAGAACCGCCAGCGCTTCCTCGCCGAGCAGGGCTACAGTTACACGATCCTCGACGCCGACTCGCTCGAGGCCGCGTAGCCCCGCCGGTTGAGTAGGCCCGCAGGGCCGTATCGAAACCCGCGGCCGTATTGAAACTCGCACCCCCGGTTTCGATACGGCCGCGAGCGGCCTACTCAACCAGCGAGGTCCATCAGCGCCTGCACAGTGCGCAGGTTGCGCGCGGTGCCGGGAACCCCGAGCGCCTTTGCTATACCGGCCGCGTTCATCTGCGGCCGGCCGGCTCCGTCGGCGAACCGGATGTGTTGCTCGCTGTCGATGATCTCCCACCGATCGTCACCGGTTGGGTAGCTCCGCGCCTTCTCGATCGCGGCAGCGGTGGGTGGCTCGGTGAGAAACGTGACGTAGGAGTATTTCGGTTCGATCACCTCGAACGGATGCGCCGCGAGGGCTGCAGCGAGATCGGCCGGCCTGCGCGAAATCACCTCGCGGAAGAACCCGAACCGGCTTTCGATCGCTTTCTCGAGCGCGCGGTCGAACGCTGCCGCATCCGAGCTCAGCGTGCAGACCGCATTGCCCGAGGCGATGTAGGTGCGCACGTCGGTTGCGCCCAGGTCGGCCATCATGGCGCGCAGGTCGGCCATCGGCAGCGTGGCACCGCCCACGTTGACGGCGCGCAGCAGGATGATCCGGGTGGCCGGACTTGTCACGAGCCGTGCCCGCGCAGGTAGCGCAGCAGCAGGGCATCCCCGCCGCGCAGGATGTGGCCGAGACGCATATCTCGCGCCGCCGGCACCGCGCCGTGCGAGATCCGCGGGCCGTCGCCGGCTTCAAGGGTCGGCGCGACGGTGAGACACAGTTCATCGACGAGGTCGGCGGCGAGGAAGGAGCCGAACAGCGACGGGCCGCCCTCGCAGAGCACCTGCGAGTGACCTGCGGCGCGGATGGCGGCCAGCGCAGCCGGGAGGTCGACGTGCTCGGTGCCGACAGCTATGACATCCGCGACGACGGCGAAGGCTGTGGCGTCCGCACGCGAAGTGGTGATGACGATGGGGCGCACTGGAGCCTCGGTGAAGATCGGCGAGGTGGGGTCGAGGTCGAGGTCGCCCGTCACAATCGCGAAGACCGGGTGCTCGGGCATCCCGTGTTCACGACGCCAGCCGGCGGAAGCGTCACTGACCCGCATCGGGCCATACCCCTCCGCGCGCACCGTTCCGGCACCGACAAGCACCACGTCGGTGACGCGGCGCAACAGCTCGAAGTGGCGTTTGTCGGCGGCGCCAGAGAGCCCGCCCGACTTGCCCTCGTGGGTCGCCGAGCCATCGATGCTCGAGACGAAGTTCACGCGCACCGTGGGTTTCGTCACGGCGAGCGACTCGATGATTTCGTCGTCGGTGAGGTTCTCGCCAGAACCGGGCCAGACCATGTCGATGCGGGCGGTCATACGTTCTCCGTCGGATGGGTGTTGTGCGCCAGGTAGGTCGGGTAGCGGAACCCGAGGATCGCCTCGGTCATCCGCACGGCAGCGACCGTCGCCGGGATGTCGTGCATGCGCACGATGCGCGCACCCTTCATGATGCAGACCACCATCGCGGCGAGGGAACCCTCGAGTCGCTGCCCCTGCTCGCGGTCGATGCTCTCGCCGATGAAATCCTTGTTCGAGACGGCGGCGAGCGCCGGGAACCCGAGGGCGGCAATCTCGTCGAAACGCCGGGTCAGCTCGAGCGAATGCAGGGTGTTCTTGTCGAGGTCGTGGCCGGGGTCGACGATGAGACGCTCGGCGGGCACCCCGGCCGCGATCGCCTGAGAAGCGCGGTCGCGCAGGAAGGCAGACACCTCAGCCACAACATCGGCGAAGTAGGCGGCAGGCTTCTCTGCCCGCGGCGGCCCGACGCTGTGCGTGATCACGAGGGTCGCGTCGCTGGCCGCGATGACCTCGGCCATGCGGGCATCCCCCAGCCCACTCGTGTCGTTGATCACGCCCGCTCCGGCTGCAATCGCCTGGCGCGCGACCTCCGCATTGTTTGTGTCGACCGAGATGACGACGTCGGATGCCGCGGCGATCCCCTCCACGACGGGAACAACCCGCTCGATCTCCTCACGCTCGCTGACCGCCGGCCCACGCCCGAACGGAACGCCACCGACGTCAACCCAGTGCGCCCCATCGGCTGCCGCCCGCAGCGCCGCCTCGACCGCGCTGTCGAGCGCGAATGTGGCACCGCGATCGTAGAACGAGTCGGGGGTGCGATTGACGACGGCCATCACCGCGACCTGGCGCTCGAAGTCGAAGCTGCGCGAGCCGATACGACGCGGCGGCATCACACCTCAGCCAGATCGATTGCGGGGTCGGCGAGTCGAAGCACATCGACATCGCGAGCGGAACGGATGAGCTCCTGCACAGCCTCGTTGACATCCCACACGTTCACATTCATACCGGCGACCACCCGCTGCCCCAGCACCCAGAAGGCGATGAACTCGAGGGAGGCGGGGTCGCCACGGTAGACCACCCGGGCGTTCTTCGCCAACGGCGCATAGCCGGAGTACTCCATGCCGATTTCGAACTGATCGGTGTAGAAGTAGGGGATCTCGTCGAGCACGGCGGCCTTGCCTGCGAGCGCGGCTGCCGCAACCTTGCCCGTCGCGATCGCCGTGGCCCAGTGCTCATTGCGCAGGTGAACTCCGAGCACCTGATACATCGCGTTCGCGACATCCCCCGCAGCAAAGATGTTCGGGTCGCTGGTGCGCAGTGAAGCGTCGACAAGAATGCCGTTCTCCACCTGTAGCCCGGCCGCCTCGGCAAGTTCGGTGGATGGAATCGCCCCCACCCCGACGACGACAAGGTCGGCGGGCAGCACGCCGGCGCTCGTGGTGACACCAGCGACAGCGCCGTTCTCGACCTGGAACCCGGTGGTCGTGGTGCCAAGGGTGAAGCGCACCTCGTGCGACTCGTGCAGCCGCTGAAAGAGGTGGCCGAGCTCGGCGCCTAGCGGCCCCTCCAGGGGGATGTTCTCGCGGCCGACGACGGCGACATCGTTGCCGTAGCCGCGCGCGGCTGCCGCGATCTCGAGCCCGATCCAGCCGCCGCCCACGATGACCACCCGACGCGACCCGGGCTTGAGTGCGTCGCGGAGGGCATCGCTGTCGTCGAGGGTGCGCAGATAGTGGATGCCCGTGGCATCCGACCCCGGAATATCCAACCGCCGCGGGGTCGCCCCGGTGGCCAACAGCAGTTTGTCGTAGTGCAGTTGCTCGCCGCCGGCGATCGTGATGGTGCGAGCCGCGGCATCCACCGACTCCACCCGCGCCCCGGTGCGCAGCTCAACGTCGTGCTCGCGATACCAGGCCTGGGGATGCACGAACACAGAGTCACGCTCGTCGCTGCCCTGCAGGTAGCCCTTCGACAGCGGCGGACGGATGTACGGCGCATGGTCTTCGGCAGCGACGAGCGTGATCGTGCCCTCGAACCCGCCCTCGCGCAGTTCGGTCACGGCGGTCGCCGCCGCGAGCCCGCCGCCGATGATGATGATGTCGCTCATGATTCACTGCCTCCGGTTGCGGTGGTCGTCATCGCGCGGCATTTTGAGTCGAGACCACCGTCGCGCCGCATCGCCAACAGACTGCAGGAAGGGCCGATTCGATAAGTGCACCGCACTCGTCGCACACAAATTCGAGCCAGCAGGCGGGGTCGCCACCCGACGGCCCAGCGTTCGAATCCATGACAACAACCCTGCCTCAGCCCGACGCGGCGCACAAGGTTGGCGCGTCAGCAACGGACTCGTGGCAATCACCTGGCTGCCGAACTCATGGCGCTGCGCCATCTCTCTCGCTCAGGGCAGTTGTGTGACATCCGCCCGTTGCACGTGGCTGCGGGCGTGTTCGATCGCAGAGTCGAGGTCGGTGAACAGGTGGTTCGCATGCCGCAGCGAGCTGATGATTCCCACAGTCGTTGCCAGGCGAACATGCTCGGGCTGGATGCCCTTCACGAGCACCGTGATCCCCCGGCGTTCGAGGTCGTGGATCATCTCGGTCACCACCCGGGCGCCCGTCGCGTCGAGCACCTGCAGCTGCGACATCCGGATGATCACCACCGTCACCCCATCGATGCTGTTTACCCGCTCGAGCATGCGATCAGCGGCTCCGAAGAACAACGCCCCATCGAGGCGGAACAGGGCGATGCGGTCATCCCCCGGCTGCGCCGGGCCGGGAATTTCTTCCCGATGCACGCCGCCCGAGCGAGAGAGATGGCGCAGCGCAAAGAATGCGGCCGCGGCGATGCCGATACCCACCGCCACGATGAGGTCGAATGAGACGGTAACTATCGCTGTGACAGCGAAGACAGCGGCGTCAGCGCGGGTAGAACGCAGCACGCTTCCCACCGTCGCCGGTGACACCATACGCACCGCCGTCACCAGCAGTACCCCGGCGAGGGCGGCGAGCGGGATCTGCGAGACGACGCCTGCCGCCAGGTACACCACCCCGAGCAGTACGAGCGCGTGCACGACGGCCGCGAGCCTCGTGCGCCCGCCAGACCGCACATTGACTGCCGTGCGAGCAATGGCCCCGGTAGCGGGCATGCCGCCAAATAGCCCGGCCGCGACTGAGGCGAGCCCCTGCCCGACAAGTTCGCGATCGGCATCGTACGAGCCGGTGTCGGCGAGGGATGCCGCGACCCGGGCCGAGAGCAGCGACTCGATCGCGGCGAGGGCCGCCACGGTCAGTGCAGGACCGGACAGCCCGACCAGGGTCGACAGTGTGAGCGTCGGTAGGGCGGGCGCCGGAAGCGATGGGGGCAGCTCGCCGAGGCGGGGTAGGGGGAGGTGGGCGAGGCTCGCCACGACCGTGACAACGATGATGCCGATGAGCGAGCCGGGAAGTTGTCGATGTATCCGCGGTGCAAACAGCATGATCGCCGCGACCACGAACACACTGCCCACCGTCCACCCCACAACCGACACATCGGCGTGACCGATCGCTCTGATGGCGGCCACCACCGCGTTTGCGCCGGGGGCAGATTTCACCCCCATCGCGGCGGGCACCTGCTGCAGGAAGATGATCACGGCAATACCGAGGGTGAAGCCCTCGATGACCGGCCAGGGGATGTATCCCACCAGCCGACCGAGCTTCAGCAGGCCCGCCACGAGAACGACGACTCCTGCCATGATGCTCACCACGGCAACGGTTGCTGCCCCGCTCTTGGCAACTATGGGCCCGAGGACGACGACCATCGCTCCGGTCGGGCCGGACACCTGGATATTCGAGCCGCCGAACACTGCCGCGACGATGCCCGCGACAATTGCTGTCACGAGACCGGCCTCAGCGCCCGCCCCCGAACTGATTCCGAACGCGAGGGCCAGGGGAAGCGCGACGATCCCCACAGTGATCCCCGCAAGCACGTCTCCACGCCAGCTCTGTGCCAGTAGGCGGTAATCCCGCGGCCCGGGCAGCAACGGTCGCAGGTAGCGGACGACTCTCACGATTTCACGCTATCGAGGCAGCACTCGTTTGGTTAGGCCTAAAGGCCCATCGCGGCTCCCAGACAACTTCCAGCCAACACGCAGATACTAAGCGGCATGGCTGATGGACCAAGAATCTTAATCGTCGACGATGAACCAAACATTCGCGACTTGCTCACCACATCCCTGCGCTTCGCCGGCTTCGCCGTGCGGGCAGTCGGCAACGGCGCCCAGGCCATCTCGGCGGTCCTCGAAGAGGAACCCGACCTGATCATCCTTGACGTCATGCTGCCCGACATGAACGGGTTCGGCGTGACGAAGCGGCTGCGTGCCTCCGGCTACACGGCACCCATCCTCTTCCTCACCGCGAAAGATGACACCGAAGACAAGATCACGGGCCTCACTGTCGGCGGCGACGATTACGTCACCAAGCCGTTCAGCCTCGACGAGATCGTCGCCCGCATCAAAGCGATCCTGCGCCGCACGATGCACGACGACGAAGAAGCGATAATCCGCGCCGGCGACCTCACCATGGATCAGGACACCCACGAGGTGTCGATCGGCAACGAGCAGGTAGAACTGAGCCCAACCGAGTTCAAGCTGCTGCGCTATCTCATGCTCAACCCGAACCGCGTGCTGTCGAAAGCGCAGATCCTCGATCACGTCTGGGAGTACGACTTCAATGGCGACGCCGGCATCGTAGAGAGCTACATCTCCTACCTGCGCCGCAAGCTCGATCAGTACTCCGACGAGCCGGTCATCCAGACCAAGCGTGGTTTCGGCTACATGCTCAAGGCCGCCCGCGTTTAGTACTGCAGTTATCCAATCCCGCAGCTACACGTAAACTCGGCCTCCTGATGCTCGAAAATGTGGCCGAGTGGTGGAACCGCGTATCACTGCGCACCAAGATCACCGGCGTGACGGTGCTGCTGCTCACCACCGGTCTGCTCGTGACGGGTTTGGGCACGATGGCAGTTCTGCGCAGCTACCTGCAGGATGAGGTGGATAACCAGGTACAGGCGGCAGCGAACGAGTTGCCCAACCCCTTCGACCTCAAGGGTGCAGATACGTTCAGCACAGACAGCTCGTCTGGCCTCAACCCCTACTACCTCGCTGCCGTCGACTCTGACGGCCACCTCATCGACGACAACCTGAAGGCCGCCCAGTCCAGCCTTCGTCCGGTCGTCTCGGGCCTGACACTGCTCGCGCTGCGCGACCTCCCCGCGCAGTTGACCCTCAGCAACTCGAACAACACCGAACAGTGGCGCGTACTCGCGGTTCCGGCAGGAGTCGTGGGCACCGGCGAGCAGGCGACGCTCGTCGTGGGCCTAAGCCTCAAGAACACCAACCAGATACTGAGCCGATACGCCGGAATCTTCCTGTTTTTCGGGCTCACCGTCGTCATCCTGGGGGGCGCGCTCACCCGACTGCTCGTGACCTCAACATTCGCACCGCTGCAGCAGGTTGAGGCAACGGCGGCCCGCTTCGCCGATGGCGACTTCAACCAGCGCCTCAGCGGTGCCACCCCGAATACCGAGGTCGGTCGGCTAAACCGTTCACTTAACGCGATGCTCGGGCGAATAGACCGCGCCTTCGCCGATCGTGCGAAGACAATCGACCAGATGCGGCGCTTTGTTGGAGACGCCTCGCACGAACTTCGCACCCCCCTGGTGTCGGTGCGCGGCTACGCGGAGCTCTACCGCATGGGTGCCCTCACCAAGCCTGAGGATGTCGCGCAGGCGATGGAGCGCATCGAGAAGGAGGCGATCCGGATGGGTGAACTCGTAGAAGACCTGCTCGAACTCGCCCGCATCGACGAGGCGAAGCCCCTCCAGCTCACCGAGGTCGACCTGCTGCCGCTTGCCCAGGATGCCGCGCTGGACGCGATGGCATCCTCCCCCGGCCGCATCGTCACGGTCGTGGGAACGGATCCGCCCGAGGTGCCGACGGAGACCGTGCCGATTACCCTCCCCGACGCGGAACAACCAGCAGCCCGGGCGGCCACGCTGGCTACCGGCCCGATCGCCTTTGCCGGAGCGACTCTCGCTCGCCTCGTGGCCCGCCGCGCGCGCGCCGACGCCGCATCCGGTGAGCAGGTGAGCATTGCCGAGCCGCCGGCGGCAAACGTGGGTGCTGTCGTGTTCGGTGAAGAGAACAAGATTCGCCAGGTGCTCGCGAACCTGATCGGTAACGCGCAACGCTTCAGCCCGGGATCCACTCCTATCGAGATCGGTGTCGGGGTCGACCCGGCCCGCCAAGTGGCGGTGCTGTCGGTCATCGACCATGGCGAGGGCATCCCGCCACAGATCCGCGGAAAAATCTTCCAGCGATTCTGGCGCGCCGACTCGTCACGCCAGCGCGCGACCGGGGGCAGCGGGCTGGGTCTCGCGATAGTCGCCGGAATCGTCGAGGCGCACCACGGCGACGTCGAAGTAGTCGATACGCCCGGCGGCGGCGCGACGTTCAGGGTGTCCTTGCCGCTGCTGACCAGCCCCTCCCGCCCAACCGCGCCGGATTCCCCGCTCTCCACACCTGCGTCCTGAACGCCTCGGCGGCTCACGCCGCCCCACTACCGTCACCTCATGACTCGATACCAGGTAGACAGTGAAGCAGTACTCAGCGCGACCGGTGCAGTGCGCACCTCGATCGGCCGCATCCAATCGGAGGTTGCGGGGCTGCACGGGCAGCTGACGAACCTCCAGTCGTCATGGACAGGGCAGGCGGCATCCGCGTTCGGCGGGGTCGTGTCTGACTGGAAGGTGACCCAGCAGCGCGTGGAAGAGAATCTCGCCGCGATAAACCAGGCGCTCACGCATGCGGGACAGCAGTACGCCGACATCGAGTCGGCAAACGCTCGCCTGTTTACGCGCTAGCCGCGGCTGGTTTGCGCGCTAGCCGCGGCTGGTTTGCGCGCTAGCCGTGGCGACGCAGAAGGGCGGCCCCTCGCGGGACCGCCCTTCGTGTACGTTCTGGCTGAGAAAGCGTACTGACTTAGAAGTCCATTCCGCCGTTCGGGTCTCCACCCATCTGCGGCTGTGACTTCTCCGGCTTCTCAGCGACGACTGCCTCGGTCGTCAGGAACAGACCGGCGATCGACGCGGCGTTCAGCAGCGCAGACCGGGTCACCTTCACCGGGTCATTGATGCCGGCGGCGAGCATGTCGACATACTCACCGGTCGCAGCGTTGAGGCCCTGGCCCGAAGGCAGGTTGCGCACCTTGTCGGCAACGACGCCGGGCTCGAGGCCCGCGTTGAGTGCGATCTGCTTGAGCGGGGCGTCGATTGCCACGCGCACGATGTTCGCGCCCGTCGCTTCGTCACCGGTCAGCGCCTTGACGGCCTTCGACTCGAAGGCGATCTTGCCGGCCTGGATGAGTGCAACACCACCACCAGCCACGATGCCCTCTTCGACGGCAGCCTTCGCGTTGCGAACCGCGTCTTCGATGCGGTGCTTGCGCTCTTTGAGCTCAACCTCGGTCGCGGCGCCGGCCTTGATGACAGCGACACCACCGGCGAGCTTGGCGAGGCGCTCCTGCAGCTTCTCGCGGTCGTAGTCGCTGTCGGTGTTCTCGATCTCGGCACGGATCTGCTTGACGCGACCTGCGATGGCATCCGGCTCGCCGGCACCCTCGATGATCGTCGTCTCGTCTTTCGTGACGACGACCTTGCGGGCACGACCGAGCAGGTCGAGCGTGGCGTTCTCGAGCTTGAGACCGACCTCCTCTGAGATGACCTGGCCACCGGTAAGGATGGCGATGTCCTGCAGCTGGGCCTTGCGACGGTCACCGAAGCCGGGCGCCTTGACGGCAACCGACTTGAAGATGCCGCGGATCTTGTTCACGACAAGAGTCGCGAGCGCTTCGCCGTCGACGTCCTCGGCGATGATGAGCAGCTGCTTGCCGCTCTGGATCACCTTGTCGACGATAGGCAGCAAGTCTTTGATGTTCGAGATCTTGCTGTTCACGATGAGGATGTAGGGGTCTTCGAAGACCGCTTCCTGGCGCTCCGGGTCGGTAACGAAGTAGGGGTTAATGAAACCCTTGTCGAAGCGCATGCCCTCGGTGAGCTCAAGCACGGTACCGAAGGTGTTCGACTCCTCGACGGTGACGACGCCCTCCTTGCCGACCTTGTCGATCGCCTCGGCGATAAGTGCGCCGATCTCGGCGTCGCCTGCGGAGATTGAGGCGGTGGCCGCGATCTCTTCCTTGGTCTCGATCTCCTTGGCCCCGGCGATGAGCGCCTCGATAACCGCGTTGACGGCCTTCTCGATGCCCTTCTTGAGGCTGATCGGGTCTGCGCCAGCTGCGACGTTGCGGAGGCCTTCACGCACGAGCGCCTGGGCGAGTACAACTGAGGTGGTCGTTCCGTCACCCGCGACGTCGTCGGTCTTCTTGGCGACCTCCTTGACGAGCTCGGCACCGATCTTCTCGTAGGGGTCGTCGAGCTCGATCTCCTTGGCGATCGAGACGCCGTCGTTCGTGATGGTGGGCGCGCCCCACTTCTTCTCGAGCACGACGTTGCGACCGCGCGGGCCGAGCGTCACCT
>JBDUDZ010000066.1:0-10270 GCA_040002635.1 Rhodoglobus sp. | reverse complement strand
GCCATCGACGTGCCGACGGTTCGCGGCGCGCTGCCCTCGATCGAGATGGCCGTGGCTACCGCCAGGCGCTTGCCTGCGGCGGCAGCCTCAAGCAGGCGATCGGCGATCTCGAACATGTCACAAGACTGCCACTAACCGTTTCGCGCGAGCTGCTACGAGTAATCTCGTGATCGCGCACGGGTGTTCTCGTCAAGCCGGCGCATTTAGTGCCAAGTGTCTTGGGTGGGACCGTCAGCGGCACTCTCTCGTCTGTTTCAATTGTGTTCACAGGAGAGAGGGCATTCATGACGGATTCAACCGACGCCACCTGGCTCGCCCGCACAATCGCGCTCGCCACCGAGAATGTCGCTGCCGGCGGCGGGCCTTTCGGCGCCCTCATCGTGCGCGACGGCGCTCTCGTTGCCGAGGGCCTCAACCGGGTGACCGCAACCCTCGACCCCACAGCCCACGCCGAGGTCGTTGCAATTCGCGCCGCCTGCCAGGCGGTCGGCGACTTCACACTTGCCGGCGCGACGCTCTACACCTCCTGCGAACCCTGCCCCCTGTGTCTCTCGGCGGCGCTTTGGGCGCGAGTCGACCGCGTCGTCTACGCCGCCGATCGGGATGACGCTGCCCGCGGCGGCTTCGACGATCGCGAGTTCTACGAGCTCTTCGCGCGCGACCGCAGCACCTGGCATATCGCCGTAGACTCCGTGCGCCCGGATGACGCGACGGCACCCTTCGACGCCTGGCTTGCCCACGAGCACCGCACCGACTACTAGCGTCGCTGGCTGGGCTAGTTGGTCGCTAGCGGGGCAAGAAGGAAGCTAGCTGCCGCGATACGTCGAATACGCGAACGGGCTGAGCAGCAGCGGCACGTGATACTGGTCAGCCGAATTGGCCACGATGAACTCAATCGTCACCCGGTGGAAGAATGTGCTGCGACCGGAGGCCGCGAAATAGGCACCAACCTGAAACTCGAGCCGGTAGTCGCCGGCCGGCAGCGCATCGGGGCCGAGTTGGGTGATGCGACCCTCGGCGTCAGTTTCGCCCGCCGCGATCAAGTCGCCGGTGGGAGCGCACAGGGCGACAGTGATACCTGCGGCGGGCTCGCCGAGTGCGGCATCAAGTACGTGGGTGGTGACCTGGCTCATGCGGCATCCAATCTGAAGACGGTCTGAAGGCGCAGCAGCGCGGTGTCGGTCACATCCAGCATCGTGTGTATAACAGTACCCATGGCCCTGCCCGCGAATACGCCAGCGAGCGACACAACCGGAATCGTGCTCGCCGCCGGTGCTGGCACCCGTGCTGGCGGCCCGAAGGCGCTCCTGCGCCTCGGCGACGGCATGCCCTGGGTGGCTGTCGCCGCAACTGTGCTGCTCGACGCGGGCTGCCGCCGCGTCGTTGTGGTACTCGGGGCGATGGAGCGGCTCGCGCGGCCCCTCGTGCCCGCAGACGAGCGTGTCTCGATCGTCGTTGCCGCGGACTGGCAGCTCGGGATGTCGGCCTCCCTCCGCGCGGGACTCGCGGCAGCGACCGGTGCGGCTGCCCTCGTGACACTCGTCGACCTGCCATGGATGCCTGTCGCCGTCGCACAACGGGTGGGTGCGGGGCCGACAGCAGCCGCGCTGCGCCAGGCCACGTTCGACGGGCGGCCGGGGCATCCGGTTCTCATCGGATCCGAGCACTGGAGCGCAGTCGCTGCCTCCCTGGCTGGAGACCACGGCGCCCGTAAATACCTCGTCGACCACGGCGTTGAGGAGATCGAATGCGGCGACCTCTGGGATGGCGCAGATCGCGATGACGGCTGATCCGCAACGAATTCAGTCGTTATTTGCAGCGATCAGGCGGTTTTCCGCCGCGTGCCTCAAAGAAGTAACAGGAAAACACTATTGCGCAGCGGTTGCGCGGGAGTAGATTCCAACAACACGCGCGAGCACCCCCGAGATGAAGGCGGTATTCCTATGTCAACAACGATCACCCCGGCAACGGGCGGAGCTGTCGACGGAAAGGGTCTCAAGGGCGGCGCCCTCGGTCTCCTCTCCAGTGTGGTGGTGGGCGTTGCCTCCACCGCGCCCGCGTACAGCCTCGCGGCAAGCCTCGGGTTCATCGTTGCCAGCGGCGGCGCATTGCTCGCGGGAGTGAAGGCGCCCGGCATCATCCTGCTGGCCTTTATCCCGATGTACCTGATCGCTGTTGCCTACCAGGAACTCAACAAGGCCGAGCCCGACTGTGGCACCACCTTCACCTGGGCCGCCCGCGCGTTCGGGCCGATCACCGGCTGGATGGGCGGCTGGGGCATCATCGCCGCCGACATCATCGTCATGGCCAATTTGGCCCAGATCGCGGGGTCGTACTCCTTCACCTTCATCGGCGGCTTCGGGCTGCCGGGCATCGCCGACCTCGCCAGCAACCCCCTGGCCACGACCCTGGCGGGCCTCGCCTGGATCGCGATCATGACCTGGATCTGCTACCGCGGCATCGAAGTCTCGGCCCGCCTGCAATACATCCTGCTGAGCGTCGAGGTTGTCGTGCTCATCATGTTCGCCGTGTTCGCCCTGGTTCGCGTCTACACCGGCAACGGCGAGAGCTACTCGATAGTGCCGAGCCTCGACTGGTTCAACCCCTTCACCCTCGACTTCGGCCACGTGATTGCCCCCGCGATGCTCACCGCGATCTTCATCTACTGGGGTTGGGACACCGCTGTTGCCATAAATGAAGAGTCGGATGACCCGGCCAAGACCCCCGGCCGCGCCGCGATCCTCAGCACCGTGCTGCTGCTCGTCACCTACGCCCTGGTCTCGGTAGCGGCCATCGCGTTTGCCGGCGTGGGTACCGAAGGCATTGGCCTCGGAGCTGACGCCAACGCATCCGACGTGTTCTCGGCGATCGGCCCCGCACTGTTCGGTGACAGCATCATCGGGCACATCCTGCTGTTGCTGCTCGCCGCATCAATTCTGACCTCAGCGTCGGCGTCTACCCAGACGACAATCCTGCCGACCGCCCGTACGACCCTCTCCATGGCTGTCTACAAGGCTGTGCCGGCGAAGTTCGCGCGCATCCACCCGAAGTTCCTCACCCCGACCTGGTCGACAGTGGGCATGGGCATCGTTTCCGCAGTCTTCTATCTGGTCTTCACCCTCATCAGCACGAACCTGCTGAATGCGCTGGTCGGCTCGATCGGCTTGCTCATCGCGTTCTACTACGGCCTGACCGGGCTCGCTTGTGTCTGGTTCTATCGCAAGACCCTGACGAGCTCGTTCCGCAACTTCATCATGCGCGGGCTCTTCCCCCTGGTTGGCGCGATTATCCTGATCGGCGTGCTCATCTACGGCCTCATCAGTTTCGCGGCACCAGACTGGCTGACAGACGATAACGGTGACAACGTCACGATCTTCGGCATCGGGGCCACAGCGGTTGTGGGCGTCGGGGCTATAGTCATCGGCTTCATACTGATGGGAATCTGGGCGGTTCGTCAGCCCGACTTCTTCAAGGGGCGCACCCTGACCAAGCGGTCGGCGGTGCTGATCCTGGCCCCCGGTGACGGGCGGGTCGCGAACTTCGGCCTTCCAGACTCCGGAACCATGCCCGAGGTCATCGCGGCCGACCTGTCGAACCTGCCCGCGGGCCAGACGGCGATCGACTCGGTAACGGGTCTGCCTGTAACGAAGCCGGAGAAGTAACGGCCGCGGTTACGGCTCTCACCGTCAGCAGTCCAGCGCGCCTACCGGCTTCAGCCGTCCAGCGCGCGGGCGGCTGCGCGCCAAGCGAGAGTCGCGCAGCCCGCCCGCAGCGGGAACCTGCCGATTCCCGCGAACGCCTCGAGGTCGCCCTCGACGGGAACACCGTCGGGGGCGACGCTGGCGAGGTACGCGTCGCTCGCAGCACGGAATTCTTCGACAGTCAGCGACCCGAGCGCGGATGCCGCGGCCATCGACACCGTGCAGCCGTTGCCCTGCCACGTGAAGCCGCCCGCTGAGACGCGTACCGTCACGGTGTCACCGCACGCCGGAC
The DNA here is from genome assembly GCA_040002635.1 of Rhodoglobus sp. GTDB lineage: Bacteria > Actinomycetota > Actinomycetes > Actinomycetales > Microbacteriaceae > Rhodoglobus. Next base: position 6,277 of record JBDUDZ010000066.1, on the reverse strand, counting down.
TGATCTCGGAGCCTTCGCCGTCGTACTGTTCAGCGAGACCGTAGCCGTGGCGCGCGCGGTGCAGGTCTTCGATGACAAGCTGGCGCATCCGGTCGTCCATAGCTAATCTTCGCTCCAGTTCGCCACGAGACGCGAGATGTAGTTCGTCGCAGGCGCCCGCACGAGATCGCGAACTGTGCCGCGCTGGGTGGCGCGCCCGGCCTCGATGACCACCACGTCATCCGCAAGCGCAGCCACATCGTCGAAGCTGTGGGTGACGACGATGGTCAGCCCGCCCCAGGCTTTCAGGTGAGTAGCGAGCTCGTCGCGCACCTCGGCCCGCACCTCGACGTCGAGCGCGGCGAGCGGTTCATCAAGCAGCAGCAGCTCTGGGGATGCCGCGAGCGCCCTGCCCAACGCGACCCGCTGCGCCTGGCCACCCGACAACTCCGCCGGCCGCCGCCCGGCCAGGTCGGACACCCCGAGCCGCTCAAGCCACTGCCCTGCCATGGCGCGGGCCGCCGCTTTCGCGACCCCCACCGATCGCGGACCGAAGGCAACGTTCTCGAGCACAGTCAAGTGCGGGAACAGCAGGTAGTCCTGAAACACGTAGCCGACCCGGCGCTGTTCAACGGGCAGCCCGTCGAGCCGACGCTCGTTTAGGGCGATGGACCCGGTGGAGTCGATCACCCCCGCCAGCGCGCCGAGAGCTGTCGACTTTCCTGCGCCGTTCGGGCCAAGGAGGGCGAGGGTGCGGCCTGGCGAAACCGCCAGTGACAGATCGAGGTCGAAGCTGTCGCGGGTCACCTCCAGCGTGGCAGTGAGGCTCATGGCGTTGCCCCAGGCACCCAGCGATCGCGAAGGCTCACCAGCACAGCGACAGAAACGACCATGAGCACGAGCGAGAGCGCGTATGCCGACTCCGGCTGGGTGCCCTGCAGCTGCAGGTAGGTCGAAATCGGCAGCGTCTGGGTCACCCCCGGGAAGCTGCCGGCGAACGTGATAGTAGCGCCGAACTCGCCCAGCGCCCGACAGAAGCAGAGCAGTGCCCCGGCCGCGACACCGGGAGCGACGAGAGGCAGGGTGACGCGGCGGAAGATCGTGAAGCGCGACGCGCCAAGGGTCGCCGCTGCGATCTCGAACCTGCGGTCGGATGCCCTGATCGCCCCCTCCACGGCCAGCACCAGGAACGGCATGGCAACGAATGTCTGCGCGATCACTACGGCCGCCGTGGAGAACGGGATCTGGAACGGCAGGAACTGGCCCAGCAGCCCACGGCGCCCGAGAAGTAGCAGCAACGAGACCCCGCCGACGACCGGCGGCAGCACGAGCGGCACAGTCACGAGTGCGCGCAGCAGGCGGCGCGGCACCGCTGGCCATTCGGCAGAGCGGGCGAGCACGAGCGCGAGCGGGATGCCCAGCACGAGGCTGATGAGCGTGGATTCGACCCCGGTCAGCAGTGACAGCCCGAGCGACGACGCGATCGAGGGCTGGGCGAGCAGCGCGGGCAGCTGCGCCCACGGCGCCTTCAGCACCAGGGCGAGCAGGGGTAGCAAGAGCAGGCCAAGGCCCAGCCCTGCGGGAATCCACAGGGCCGGGGCGAGGAACCCGCGGCGCTTACGGGGTGCCGAAGCCGGCATCCGTCAGAATCTTGATTCCTTTGGGCGAGAGCACGTAGTCGATGAATGCCTGCGCTGCGTCTTTGTTGGCGGATGCCGTGAGCAGCGCGATCGGGTACTTCCCGACGGCAGCAGATGCCTCGGGAAACTCGATGCCCTTGACCTTGTCTCCTGCAGCCTTCACGTCGGTGACGTAGACCATGCCCGCGTCCACTTCATCGGTCTCCACCTTGGCGAGCACCGATTTCACGTCTTGTTCGTAGGTGTCGACTGAGGCAGTGATGGCCGCGCCGTCGAACACAGTCTTCGCTGCTGCGCCACAGGGCACCTCGACCGCGCACAGTGCGATCGAGAGGTCGGGGTTGGCGAAGTCCTTCAAGCCGGTCACCTTGCCTGGGTTGTCTGACGGCACGGCGATCTCGAGAGTGTTCGTCACGAATACCGTCGGGGTGCCGTCGGCGAGTGCTGCATCCGTCACGGTCTTCATCGTGGTGCCGCTGGCAGAAGCGAACACGTCAACCGGCGCACCCTGCACGATCTGGGTGGCCAGCCCCGAGCTGCCGCCGAAGTTGAAGACGACCTTGACGTTCGGGTGCTCTTTGTTGAACGCGTCGGCGATCGCCTGGAACGTATCGGTGAGGGAAGCCGCAGCATCCACAGTCACGGTGCCGGTCAGGGTGTCAGGGGTCGCGCTGACTGTGGGGGTCGGCACCGGGGCGGGCGCCGAACATCCCGCCAGCAGCAGCAGCGCAGCCATGGGCACGGCAATAAATTTTTTCACAGCAGTTCTACTCCAACGTCTGTGGCTTTGATGCTGGCTGTCGCAAGCACCCCGGGTTCCAGGCCAAGCTCGTCCACGGCTTCGCGGCTGATGAGTGACACAATCCGGAACGGACCGGCCTGGATGTCGACCTGGGCCATCACGGTTCCCTTCGTCACCCGCGTGACAATCCCGCTGACGCGGTTACGCGCTGACGCGCGGGCAGCGGGAAACGCTGTGCTGAGCGCTGAATCGGCGGCCAGTTCTTGCGCGAGTTCGGCGAGCTGCACACCGTCGATCGAGGCCGGGCTGCCGGTCAGGGCCAGCCGTCCGGCGTCCGCCCACCGTCGGATTGTGTCATCGCTTACTCCGAGAAGGGCTGCGGCCTCGGAAACCCGAAATTGCGTGCTCATCTGCCAAATATATCCGCATTCACGGAGCGCTTGCGACATGAGTGACACCACTCCCGCACTCTCTCGCTCACGCGAGCGAATCCGGGACAATGGTCAAATGGAATACCGCGCGGATGACCGCTTCTCGCGCCAGCTCGCGCTGCCGGGCTTCGGCGCCGACGCGCAGGCGCGGCTCGCGGCATCCCGCGTGCTCGTCATCGGAGCGGGCGGGCTCGGCTCTGCGGTGATCCCCGCGCTCGCGGGGGCCGGCGTCGGCACGATAGGCATCGTCGACGACGACCGGGTCGAGCTCAGCAACCTGCCGCGGCAACTTATGCATTCCACCCGGGATGTCGGGCGCAGCAAAACGCAATCCGCATCAGACACGGTCGAGGCACTCAACCCGGCCACCACAGTGATCCCCGTCGGGCAGCGGATCACCGCAGCCAACGCCCTGCCCCTGCTCGCCGACTACGACCTCGTGGTCGACGGCAGCGACAACTTCCCGACCCGCTACCTCGTCGATGACGCCGCGACGCTCACCGGCATCCCCGCCGTGTGGGGCGCGGTGTCTCAGTACTCCGGGCAGGCCGGCCTCAGCTGGGCCGAACGTGGGCCCACTTATCGCGACCTCTTCCCACGGCCACCGGCACCCGGCAGCGTGCTCTCGTGCGAGATCGGCGGGGTACTGCCCACGGTTGTCGCGACTATCGGGTCACTCATGGCGACTGAGGCGATAAAGGTGCTCACCGGCATCGGCGTTCCCGCTCTCGGCACGGTCACGACCTACGAGGCGCTCAGTGGTTCGTTCCGTTCGCTCGCCTACGCGAAAGATCCGTCTGGCGCTGCCGTGACCGAACTTATCGACTACGACGCTTTCTGCGGGATCGCCGCCTCCGTCACTCCCGCCGAACTTGCCGCGCGCATTCGCGACACGAGCGCCACCGACTTCACCCTTCTCGATGTGCGCGAGCCCTGGGAGGCAGAGATCGCGTCACTGCCCGGCTCCGTGCTCATGCCGCTCGCCTCGCTCGACGCGACGTCGCTCGACGCCACGAAACCGGTAGTCGTCTATTGCCACCTCGGCATCCGCTCCGCAAACGCTCGCGAATTTCTTGCATCGCAGGGGCTGACCGTCAGTCACCTCGCCGGCGGGATCGACGCCTGGGCTCGCGACCTCGACCCCGAAATGACGAGATACTGATGAGACGGTGCCCATCATGACGAAGCCAACGGTAGACGAGCACCATCGCCACATCGCCGAGTTGCTGATGTCAGTGCTGACCGATCGACCCACCGAGACAGTCGCCCTCGATGACGCTCTCGACCGGGTCACCGCCGCCGCGATCCCCTCCCCCGTCGACCTGCCGATGTTCCGCAATTCGCAAATGGACGGTTTCGCCGTCCAGACCGCCGACCTGCCGGGCACACTGCCGATCGTCGGGGAAATCGCCGCCCGTCCCGGGGCGCCCGCCGAACTGGCCCCCGGCACGGCCGTTCGAATCATGACCGGTGCTCCGCTGCCCGCGGGCGCGGATGCCGTGGTTCCGGTAGAGGACACCGTCGTGGAGGGCGACCTCGTCACCATCGCACACACCCGCTCGGTCGGAGAATACGTTCGCGAGCGCGGCAGCGACCTGCGCTCCGGCGAGCACCTGCTGCCCGCAGGGCGACTACTCGCACCCCGCCATCTGGCAGTGCTCGCTGCCGCCGGGCTGAACACCGTGGTCGTTCGCACAAAGATCAGGGTGGCAATCATCACCACGGGCAGCGAGCTGATCGAACCGGGTGCGACCCCAACACCCGGCCAGGTCTTCGACTCGAACGGCACCGCGCTTGCTGCAGCGGTGCGCCAGACCGGTGCAGTTGTCGCATTCCGGCGGCACGTCGTCGACGAGATTGCCGACATGCTGGATGCGCTGTCGACCGCGGCGACGAGCGCCGAGCTCATCATTACCTCTGGCGGCATCTCGATGGGTGATCACGAAGTGGTGCGCGAGGCTCTCGAGCCGCTCGGAGCGGAAGTTATCTCGATCGCCATGCAGCCCGGCGGGCCGCAGGCCACCGCCACATTCGAGGGCGTGCCGGTGGTGTGCTTTCCCGGCAACCCGGTCAGCACCCAACTGTCATTCGAGGTCTTCGTCGCGGGATTGCTGCGCGCGGCGGCAGGGCGCCGGCCGGGCAGGTTCGCCCCGCGAATCCTCACCACGGCGGTGCGCAGCGTCGAGGGTAAGCGGCAGTTTCTGCGGGGGAAGGCACGTGCAGATGGCCGGGTCGAGGTCGTCTCGGGGGCGAGCTCGCACCTGGTGGCTGGGCTCGCGGCATCCGATCTGCTTATCGACGTGCCGCCGGATGTCACGTCGCTTGAGGCCGGCGCTGAGGTGTTGACTTGGGAGCTATGAGCAAGCTCAGTCATCTCGACGCGGACGGCCGCGCGCGCATGGTCGACGTCGGCGACAAGGCTGTCACCAAACGCAGCGCGACGGCGACGGGACGATTCACGACCACCCCCGAGGTCATCACGCTGGTCAAAGCCGACGGACTGCCGAAGGCCGACGTGCTCGCTACAGCGCGCATCGCCGGCATCCAGGGCGCCAAACGCACGAGTGAACTTATTCCGCTCGCTCACGCGCTGGCACTGTCGAGCGTTACCGTCGACTTCTATCTCGACGACGAATCCATCGAAATTCGGGCGACGGCGAAGACCACCGGCCAGACCGGCGTCGAGATGGAAGCGCTCACGGCTGTCGCGATCGCCGGGCTGACGCTGCACGACATGACGAAGGCGGTAGACCCGAAGTCGGTGCTCGGCGACATCCACCTCGTCGAGAAGACCGGCGGCAAGTCACGCACGCCCGTGCGCCCGAACACCGCGGCAGTGATCGTCGCCTCCACGTCGGGTGCTGCAGGCACTCGCGAAGACACAACAGGGCCCCGCCTCGCTGCCTGGCTGACAGAGCGCGGCTACGACGTCGAGACAACGGTCGTCGCCGACGCGGATGTCGCGGCAGAACTCACCCGCGTAGTCGCAACCTCCCCGGCCGTCGTCATCACTACCGGCGGCACCGGCATGAGCCCCACAGACCAGACTCCAGAAGCAACCCGCGCCCTGCTGACCCGCGAGCTGCCGGGCGTCGCCGAGGCAATCCGCGCCCGCGGCCTGCCGAACACCCCGAAGGCCGTGCTGAGCCGCGGGCTCGCCGGAACCAGCGGCGACACAGTCATTGTGAACCTGCCGGGATCCACCGGCGGCGTCAAAGACGGCATTGCGGTGCTCGATGAACTACTCGAGCACCTCGTCGCGCAGGTCGCCGGCGGCGGGGAGCACTGACGCATGGCCGATCCGCGTGCGTTGATCTCGAGCGAACCGCTCGACCCGGCGGCGATCGAGTCACTCGTGGTGTCGTCGGCGAACGGTGCGCTCGTGACATTTCGCGGAATCGTGCGCGACCACGACCGCGGGCTCGCGGTGACCGCCCTCGACTACCAGGCGCACCCGGATGCCGTCCAGTTTCTTGAACAGTGCT
>JBDUDZ010000065.1:0-10616 GCA_040002635.1 Rhodoglobus sp. | reverse complement strand
CTTGAGCTGGGCAACAGTGAGTCCGCGATACTCGGTGAGCAGGACAGCGTTCGAGGTGCGGAACTTGTCCGTCATCTCGGCGACTGATGCTTCCTTGTTCGCCATGGTGCTCCCTAATTGTTTCGTTATTCCGTGTGCCGCGACCGAAGGGGATCGGGCGACGCGTGCGGCGCCCGGCCCAAAAAAAATCGCCCCGGCGCATGTGCACGGGGCAGGAACACGGATAAAACCGCGGAACTACATCACACACCTGCGCTGGATTTATTCGCCACTCTTTCGAGAAGGCGAAACCTGCGGTCTTTGGCTTCGGTAAGGATACGTCACCACGGCCGCGCGGGCAAACCGGCTCAGTCGGCGACGGGGGGCTTCGGCGCAGCTGGCTTCTTTGCGGATGCCCCGCCCGCCGCCTTCGAGGCCGGTCGCGCAGCACGTGAGGCGGCTGCGGTCTTCGCGGCCGGCGCGCCCTTCACTGCCGGCTTCACTGCTGGCTTCGCGGCTGGCGCAACGTTCACTGCCGGCTTCGCGGCCGGCGCACCCTTCACTGCTGGCGGAGCCTTCGCCGCTGGTGCGGGCTTTACCGGTGGCAGCGCTGGCACCGCCTCCTCCGCGGCATCCGCTGCATCCGCCGGCACCGCTGCCTCCGCTGCCTCCGCTGCCTCCGCTGCCTCCGCTGGGGCATCCTCCGCCAGATCCTCGCGGGTGCGGGTGCGGCGGCCGGTGAGCACAAGAACGGCGATCACTACGAGCACGGCGAGAACCACCACGATGACCGAGTTCGTCGTGCCCTGAGTGTTCTCCGCGGGTGCGACAGGCGGGTGGGCAGCAGCAGAAACAAGAGCCTGCCGGTAGGCAGACACGGTTGTCGCGGATGTCACGCCCGAATCCCCAGCCACGAGGGGGTCGAGAGCGTCGCCCGTGACAGTGAACCAGGCCGACTTCGCTGTGTCATGCACGAGTGTGGCGTCGGCCGGGAGACCCGCAAAGGATGCGCCGAGGGATGCGCCCCGCGTGAAGTCAGCGAGGTCAGGAACGTCGCCCTGCGGGTTTATCCAGATCGTCGCAACGCCTACCGGCTTGTCGGCGATGGTGATTGTCGCAGTCCACTGATTTGTCAGGTGAACCGCGCTGTCTCCCGTCGAGCCCGAAAGGAAGTCGGCGCGCCACGCGAACACCCTGTCGAGTTCGCCCACCTTGGCGTCGGTGCTGAAGTTAAGACCCTTGCCGTTCGCGCCTACCCCGAAGAGATCATTGAGTCGGGCCAGCAGGCCATCCGAGGCGTAGTTGGAGACGACCAACGGAACCGAACCCGCGGTGGCTGAGGCAGCACCCGCAGCCAGCGGTGCCATCACCAGGGCGGCAACGGCAACGACGAATCCTGCGGTGCGCGCGACGATGGCGCGACGTCGGGTGGTCACGCGCCAAGTCTGCCAGTCGAGCGCACTGACCGACGGTTGGCCGCTCAGGCGATTTGTTCGATTGGCAGGATGACGCGGAAGACCGTCTTCCCCGGCTCACTTGTCACTTCGGCCCGGCCGCCGTGCGCCTCAACCACCGCCGTCACTATCGCGAGACCGAGGCCGGTGCTGCCAGAGACGCGGGAGCGAGAGCCATCGCCGCGCACAAACCGCTCGAAGATCGTCGGCACGAGCACCGGGTCGACGCCGGGGCCGTTGTCGCTGACCTCGATTGCCACCTCGGTTGGGCTCGAGTGCAGTCCCGCCGTGACGACTGTGCCCTCCGGGGTGTGCGTGCGGGCGTTGACGAGAAGGTTCGCGACCACCTGGTGCAGCCGCCCCTGGTCGCCAAGGTACTGCACGGGCTGCTCGGGGATGTCGAGCTGCCAGGTGTGGTCTGGCCCGGCGACGCGCGCGTCGCTCACGGCGTCGATAACCAGGCGAGTGAGGTCTACCTGTGCGCCTTCGAGGGCGTGGCCCTCGTCGAGCCTGGCCAGCAGCAGCAGGTCTTCGACGAGGGAGGTCATGCGCACAGACTCGCTCTCGACGCGCGAGATTGCGTGCGCGACATCCGGTGGCAGGTCGTGGCCACCCCGGCGGGTGAGTTCGGCGTAGCCGCGGATCGAGGCGAGGGGGGTGCGCAACTCGTGGCTCGCGTCAGCGACAAAGGCGCGCACCTTTCGCTCGCTCGCCTCGCGGGCGGTGAGCGCGGATGCCACGTGCTCAATCATGCGGTTGAAGGCAGCGCCCACCCTGCCCACCTCGGTCGCCGGATCGGCATCCGCTTCGGGCACTCGCACAGCGAGCGCAACTTCGCCCCGGTCCAGGGGGAGTTCTGATACCCGGGTCGCGGTGGATGCCACCCGCTCCAGAGGGCGCAGCGCGATTCGCACCACCACAGCACCGACGATCGCCGCCGCGAGCACACCAGCGAGGCCGATCCCCGCAATCAACAGTGTGAGTTGGAACACCGTGGCCTGCACGTCGCTCAGTGGCAGCCCGATGAGTAGCCCCGCACCATTGCTCGCATTTCGTGCGATCACGCGATAGGCGCCCAGCCCTGCGCCCAGATCGACGGTGCGCGGCTCGCCGTCGATCGGGATGCCCGCCAGATGCTGCAACTGTGGGGTGTCCAGCGTCACGGGCCTGCCCCGGTCATCGAGTACTGCCGCGCTCTGGAGCGATCCGTCATACAGCAACCCGACCAGCGTGCCGGTGCGCTGCCCCGGGACTGCGACAAGATCGGAGACCGGCGGGCGGGTGGGGCCACCGTCGTTCGGCGATCTCTCGAAGGCGTTCTGTGATCGCCCGGTCGCGGCGATCAACTGGCTGTCGAGCCGACTGACGAGAAAACCCTGGAGGGCGAGAACGCTCACGACGCCGATCACGAGCGTGACGGCAGCGAGCAGCGCGACAATCCCCAGCACGAGACGGCGGCGCAGCGTCATCCGCGTACGGCGCGGTGGCAGGCGCAGACGGCGCATCATCCGACAGGTTTGAGCACGTAACCGAACCCGCGAACAGTGTGGATCATGGGAGCCCCGAGCGAGTCGATCTTTTTACGCAGGTAAGAGATGTAGATCTCGACCACGCTCGAACGCCCGCCAAAGTCGTAGCTCCAGACGCGGTCAAGGATCTGCGCCTTACTGAGCACACGTCGAGGGTTGCGCATCAGGTAGCGCAGCAATTCGAACTCGGTCGCCGTCAGCTCGACAAGCTGGCCCGCTCGACGCACTTCGTAGCTGTCTTCATCGAGGAGCAGGTCGCCGACTTCAATGCGTGAGTCTTCGCCTGCGGCAACCGCGAGATTGGAGCGGCGGATGAGCGCGCGCAGGCGCGCCACGAGTTCCTCGAGGCTGAACGGCTTCGTCACGTAGTCGTCGCCGCCGACGGTGAGGCCGGCGATCCGGTCATCCACCGAATCCTTTGCGGTAAGAAACAGGATCGGCACCTGGATGCCATCGGCGCGAAGCCGCGAGAGCACGCTGATCCCGTCGATGTCGGGCAACATGATGTCGAGCACGACCACGTCGGGTCGGAACTCACGGATCGTGGTGAGAGCGTGCTGGCCGTCGGCGGCGAGCCGCACATCCCAGCCCTCATAGCGCAAGGCCATCGAGAGCAGATCGGTGAGGGAGTCTTCGTCATCGACAACGACGGCGCGGATAGGGCTGCCGTCCGCGCGAGTAAGGCGGGGCTGCACCGCAGTGGCGGCGGCGTGATGCGAAGTGGCCATTTCTCCAGTATTCGGAGTTTCCTATGAAGCTGCTGTGAAGCAGCAGCGACAGTGAAAAGCCCGCATGAGCAATCCAGTCGTGCAGCGAAGCCGTGGGGCAGCGCTCACAGGTTGTTGACAGGGTTGCCATAGTTCGTCCATAGACCGTGCTGGCTGACTGCTCGCTATCTCATCCCCGTAGCCCAGGAGCATCATGTTCGGCACGTACCTGTTCAGAGAACTGACAAACCGCCGCAAGCAGACAGCAATAATCGCGATCGGCATGGCGCTGGCCATCGCCTTGGTCATCATCGTCAACGCCGTGTCTGCTGGCGTGCGGGATGCCCAGTCGACCGTGCTCGCGTCGATCTACGGTGTCGGCACCGACATCACTGTCAGCCAAGCGCCAGCCGCTCCCACCGGCGGGACCGGCGGCGGGCAGCGCCCCAACTTCCAGTTCGGCGCCGGAGCAGGCCAGACCGATGGGGGGTCGACCGCCATCAGCCAAACCCGCCTCACCGCCAAACGCGGAAGCACCGCGTTCGCGTCGACCGCGCTGGCCACCGCGCAGGGCGTAGCCAACGTCAAGGCCGCGACTGCCACCCTCTCACTCGAGAACACGAGCTTTAGCGGCACCCTTCCCAACTTCGGCCAGCGGGGTGCGGGCCAGGGCGGACAGCAGCAGGGCACGGCACCGACAACAGGCGGCTCTGATGGTGCCGGCGGAAGCTCGTTCAAAGTCGACACCTTCTCGGTCGAAGGCATCGACGTGGCCGGCGACTCGGTTGGGCCGCTCACCGCGGTGACCCTCTCGGGCGGCCGCACATTCACCGCGGCAGACAAGGGCAAAGATGAAGTCATCCTCGACTCGGCGTATGCAACTACCGCATCACTCGCGGTCGGCGACACCCTCTCGATCGGCGGAACAGACTTCGCGGTCATCGGCCTCGTTGCCTCGAGTTCAGCCGACTCGGCGACTGCCTCGAACACCTACATCCCGCTGGATGTCGCCCAGACCCTGTCTACCCTGACCGACCAGGTCACAAGCGTGTACGTGCAGGCCGACTCGTCGTCAAACATCGCCCAAATTCAGGCTGACCTCAAGAAGGCGTTGCCGGATGCGACAGTCAACACCCAGGCAGACCTCGCGTCGAGCGTCTCCGGCTCCCTTGGCACCGCGTCGAGCCTGGTCTCGAGCCTGGGAACCTGGCTGTCGATCATCGTGCTTGCCGCGGCGTTCTTGATTGCGATCTTGTTCACGATCTCTGGGGTAACCAGGCGGACCCGTGAGTTCGGCACGCTCAAGGCGATCGGCTGGAGCAACAGCCACATCGTTCGCCAGGTGGCCGGTGAAAGCCTCATTCAGGGCCTGATCGGCGGCGCCATCGGCGCAGCGGTGGGGCTCGCAGGAATCTTCGTGATCAACCTGATGGCCCCCACGCTCACCGCCAGCGCCGCTGCACAGCGCGGCGGCGGCGGCGGTCAACGCGGTGGCGGTACGGGCGGCGGCGGCTTCGGCGGTACGGGCGGCGGCCTCGGCGGCGCAGGCGGCGGAACAGGTGCGCCGGCAGGCTTCGGCCAGCGCGCAGCGGCCGCGACCACCGACATCGTGCTGCATGCCCCGGTCACTGTCACGATCATCCTCATCGCGGTCGGCCTCGCCATTCTTGGCGGCCTCCTCGCCGGCGCTATTGGCGGCTGGCGGGCGGCTCGCCTGCGCCCCGCCGAAGCTCTTCGCAGCGTCGCCTGATCCGCACCACGACCTAAGGGACAAGACAATGTACGAACTGAAGAACGTCACGAAGACCTACAACCAGACCCGCCGAACGGTGACAGCGCTCAGCGACGTCACCCTGACGATCCCCAACGGTCAGATGGTCGCGATCCAGGGCCCAACCGGCGGGGGCAAGTCCACGCTGCTGCAGATGCTGGGCGCGCTCGAACGACCGACGAGCGGGTCGGTGGCGCTCGGGTCAGACATGCTCTCGACGCTTCCCGACTCAAGGCTCGCGGGCATCCGCGCCAAAGAGATCGGTTTCGTGTTTCAGGGCTTCAACCTGATTCCGACGCTCACCGCTCAAGAGAACGTCGAAACGGCGCTCGCGCCGCTTGGCATCTCGTCGGCGGAGCGCAAATCACGCGCCGCCCGAGCTCTCGAAGATGTGGGGCTCGGTGACCGTGGATCGCACCGGCCTGCTGAGCTCTCTGGTGGTCAGCAGCAGCGCGTCGCGATTGCGCGGGCCCTCGTCAAGAACCCAGACGTGCTGTTGGCCGACGAGCCCACCGGCAACCTCGACGAGGAAACCCGCGACGACATCATGGGCTTGCTGGAGGGCCTCTGGCGCGACAAGGGCCTCACCCTAATCGTTGTCACCCATGACTCTGCGGTGGCCAAGCGGGCCGAACGACGAATCCACATCAAGCAGGGCAAAGTCACCGAGAAGTAGCCCGTCGTGCACGGCTCCCGCGATGGTCAGGCTCCCCGCGATAGTCAGAGGGTCGCCGTGCGCGGATCCCAGTGCTCGGGCAGGGGGGCGTTCGGCACGACCGTGCTTGCCACATCGACCCAGGTGCCGGATGCCGCGGCATCCGCAATCGCGACCATGACATCGAGCACGTGGTACCCGAGCTCGCCAGACGCCGCCTCTGGGCGGTCAGCGCGGATCGCCTGCGCAAGCTCGACGACGCCCGTGCCCCGCGAGCTGGTGACCCCGGTGGCGGTGATCGCCTCGGGCTCGATGCCCGCCCGGTGCAGCACCAACTCGCCCTCGAACATGTTCGGGTCGGGGAAGACGACCGCGCCACCCGTGCCCTCGATCTCGATGAAACCCTGCCGAGCGACGCTCGACTGGAAACTGAACACGCACTGGGCCGACGCGCCGCCCTCGAACTGCAGCAGCGCGCCGAAATGGGTGTCGACGTCGACCGGAATCCGCTCACCGGCCCGCGGGCCGGAGCCGATCACCCGGTGATCACTCGACCGTGACCCGACCGCACTGACTCGGGTGACAGGCCCGAGGTTCTGCACGAGAGCAGTCAGGTAGTAGGGGGCCATGTCGAAGAGCGGCCCGCCGCCCTTGGCGTAGTAGAAGTCAGGGTTGGGATGCCACGACTCGGGCCCCGCGACCTGGAACAACGCGATGGCACTCAGCGGCGTTCCGATGGCGCCGCCCTCGATGAGTCGTCGCCCCGTCTGCAGCCCCGCGCCGAGGAACGTGTCGGGCGCGCTCGCCACTCGCAGCCCGAGCTTCTGGGCCTGCTCGAGCAACGCAGCGCCGCTCTCCCGATCGAGAGCGAACGGCTTCTCCGTCCAGGCGTTCTTACCGGCGGCGATGACGCGGGCGGCCACCTCCACGTGCGCTGCCGGAATCGTGAGGTTCACGACGATCTCGATCTCAGAATCAGCAAGTAGCTCGTCGACGGTTCCGCTGCCGGGGATGCCGAACTTGTCTGCTTGGGCTTTGGCTCGATCGGTGTCGATATCGGCGACGAACAGAACCCGCAGGTCAGGAAAGGTAGTGAGGTTCTCGAGGTACTGGGTGCTGATTACACCTGCACCGATGACCCCGACCCCAACCGGGCCGGTGCCTGTCACAAGCGCTCCCCGTGCGCGAGAAGGAAGGTGACGCTGTCCGCGAGCGCATCGAAGACATCACCATTGAATTCGTCGAGCTCGACGATGCGTACTGCCTGCGGAGCGGCGGCGAGGATCTCGAGCACGGGCATCCGGCCCGAACCCACCGCGCTCTGGCGCTGGTTATCCAGCGAAATGTCTCCGTCTTTCACGTGGATGAATCTCACCCTGTCGCCGAGGCGACCGAGCAGTTCGACAGCCAGCTGGCCACCCACCTGGGCCCAGTAGGTGTCCACCTCGAGCACAATTGCCGGGTCGAGGTTGTCGGCGAAAGCGTCGAGACCTGTCGTGCCATCGAGGTGGCTTTCCAGCTCCCACCAGTGATTGTGGTAGCCGACGGTGATTCCCTCGTCAGCGAGGATCGCGGCGACAGCATTGAGCTTGTCGGCGAGCTCGACAACAGCGTCTGAATTCGACCACAGCTCGGCTTCGGTGAACGGATGAATCAGCGTCGTGACACCGACCTTTCGCGCCGCTTCGACGACAGCGACAAGGTCCTTGTCGATGAGCGCCGCGTGGGCGGACGAGGGCTTCAGCCCGAACCTCGGCAGCAGCTCGGCGTAGGTATCCGCGAATTCCACCAGCCCGAAAGGCTCGACGGTCGTGAAACCCAATCCGGCGAGACGCTCGAGCGCTGCCGCCGGATCGACTGCCATTGCATCGCGGATCGTGTAGAGCTGGACTGAAAGCGGAGAAGTAGACACGATGTGAGCCTAGGGATGCGCGGTGCACCCCCACAAGCCGGGTCGCGCACCGCCGAGGTCGGCCGGGCAGGTCACAATGGGGAGGTGACCATGCAGCCCGAGCTCGACCTCTGGGAGTTGCCCGCGCCTGATCACCGCCAGCGCATCGTCGCGCATTCCGAGGATCGCGTGGCCTGGCTGCGCGCGCGCAGTCGCGGTGTGACAGCCACCGACGTCGCCCGACTCTCCAGCGTGCAGGCCGTGCGCTCGGTGGCGCAAGACAAGATGCTCGGCACCGGCTTCGGAGGCAACGCGTTCACCGACCACGGTCGCACCCGTGAACCAGAGATTGCCAAGTGGGTGCGGGCCAGCCACGGCATCCTGCCCAGTTCCGCCCTGTATCACGCGCACGGTGAACCGGCCCACCTTGCCACCCCTGACGGCGTCGCGGTCATCGGCGGGCAGTTGCTGCTCTCCGAGATCAAGACCACGGGGCACGCCTGGCGCAGCATCCCGCGCTCCTACCTGAGGCAGGTCTGGTGGCAGCAGTATGTGCTGGGCGCCGAGCGCACTCTCGTCGTCTGGGAGCAACACGACGACTTCGTGCCCGTGCGCGGTGAGCCCCAGTGGCGATGGGTCGAGCGAGACGAAAACGAGATCCACGTGCTGGTCGGGCTGGCGAATCGCCTGCTCGCGGTAATGCGTGGCGAGCTACGCGCCTGACCCTTACCGGCTCTCGAGCTAGTGCGAGCCGCTGGCCCGCCTGAGATCCCGGATGCCGCGTGCAGCAAGCACAGCCCCGAACACCACGAGCCAGCCGATCGCCAACGTCGTGGCGACAAACTCCAACCTGCTGCCGAACGCCTGCTGGAAGTGCAACAGCGAGAACATGCCGCCCGTGCCGGCGATCACCGCCACGAGGATGCCTACCGTGCCCGAAAATACTGCGAGCACCCGGTGATCCTGCGCGAACGATGATTGCAGCATCGCCCAGCACGCTGCCGCGAAAGCGAGCACGGCCGCCGAAGTGTGCAGGAAGTCCTGCAGCACGAAAGTCGAACCATACGGGATGGGGCAACCGGCAGTGCAGGTGACCTGCGAGGCAAAGAGGAAGAACCCGCACGCGATCCACAGCGACACGGCGGGAGCCCACGCGCTCAGCACCCGCACTCGGGAGCGCACCCGGCGACCCGACCACGCGATGGCACTGCCACCCAGCACGATCAGCAGCAGGGCCGCCTCAAACCACTTCGCCGTCGGCATGCCGACCGCGCCGAGCTCGCTCACGTAGAGGTCGCGCGGGATTGTCAGCCGGGCCGCCCAGATGATGGCCAGGGCGGCGACAACCAGCACGCACCCGGCGAGAGCGGCGAAGATTTCGGCTCGTCGCATCCGCGACCCGACCGGCTCTTCGACCTCGTCAACGGCCACAGTGTCAGGCAAAAGGGCCCCTCAGCACTGCCCATTGCAGCAGCATGATTGTCTTGCCGTCGGCAATGCGGCCGTCGTCGATCATCGCGAGAGCCTCGTCGATGTCCAGTTCGACCACGGTGATGTGCTCGCCTTCGTCGACGAGGCCGCCACCGGCGGTTCGCCGGGTGTCGGCCGAATAAGGTGCCGCGTAGAAGTGCAGCCGCTCGGTTACGGAGCCCGGGCTCATGTAGGCGTCGAAGACATGCGTGAGCTGCCCCACCTCGTGGCCCGTCTCCTCAATTGCCTCGCGGCGGATTGCCGTCTCTGGGTCGTCTTCGTCGAGGAGACCCGCTGCGCTTTCCAGCAGCATCCCGTCGGAATTGCCGTTGACGTAGGTGGGGTAGCGAAACTGCGAAGTCAGCAACACCGTGCGGCGAGCGAGGTCGTAGAGCAGGATGGTCGCGCCGTTGCCGCGATCGTAGGTCTCGCGATCTTGGCTCGTCCACGTGGTGCCATCGTCGTCGAGGTAGTCGAACGTCGTCGCGTGCAGCCGATACCAGTTATCGCTGAGCAGCCTGATGTCTCGGACGCGCACCCGAGAGTTCGTATCCGGTGGGTTTTCGGCGCCCATCAGTGCTTGTTCACTACGCCTTGAGAATGCGCAAACGACTGACCGCCCACACCCCGGCGGCAACGACGATAACGGCAACCGCGATCGCGATGCAGTAGCCGGCGACCACGCCGTAGCCCTGGGCCGGGTTGAGGAACGGATACGGCACGAAACCGTCGGTCGCGCCGCGGATGAGGATCACGATGATCCAGACAATCGGGTAGACCAGCACGATCCAGATCCGCTTCCACGCCAGCGCGGGCCGGTCAGCGAACAATATCCAGTCGAGCGCGGCATAGATCGGGATCGCGACGTGCAGCACCCAGTTCGCCCATTCGAGTGAAATGCCGCCTTCGGTGCCGGCAAGGAGGGTGTTGTAGACGATTCCTACGATGACGATGTACGTCGTGACGGCGGCCCGGGAGTACAGCAGGGCACGGCTCTGCGCGCGGCCAGCGAAAGTCGCGCCGGCAGCGGCAAGGAACACGAACGCCGTAAGGATGTTGCTCTGCGTCGTGAAGTACCCGAAGAAGTTAAACGGGTTGATAGCCACTCGCGAGGCGGTGTCAAGCAATGTAGCGACGATGGCGACCAAGCCGGCGATCCC
>JBDUDZ010000064.1:0-10673 GCA_040002635.1 Rhodoglobus sp. | reverse complement strand
GCGGCCTGCTCCGGGGGGATGTCGCCGATCCATGCCCCCATCGCGCTCTCCGAGCCGGCGAGGTACTTGAGCTTCGATTCTGCCCGACGCGGGCTTGTCACCTGCAACATGAGACGGATCTCGTCGCGCGCCGCAGTCACCGGTGCCTGGTGCCAGGCCGCAATGTAGGGGGTGGGGGAGGCATAGAGCGCGTCGATGCCGCGCAGCAGTCGGCCGTAGAGCACGCTGAGTTCGTCACGCTCGGCCTCGTTCGTCGCCGCGAAGTCTGGGATGTGGCGGTGCGGCAGCATGTGCACCTCCAGCGGCCAGCGCGCGGCGAACGGCACGAACGCCGTCCAGTGTTCGCCTGCAAGCACCACCCGTTCGGAGCCGCGCTCGAACTGAAGGATCGCCTCGAACAGTCCAGGACCGAACGCGGTGATCGACTCGATGAGCCGGGTTGTGCGCGGGGTCACGTAGGGGTACGAGTAGATCTGCCCGTGCGGATGCCGCAGCGTGACCCCGATCGCCTCACCCCGATTCTCGAACGGGAAGACCTGCGCGATGCCGGGCAGCGCGCTGAGGGCCGCGGTGCGATCGGCCCACGCCTCGATCACTGTGCGTGCCCTCGTCACCGAGAGCGACCCGAAAGAGCCCTCCTGCTCGGGGCTGAAGCACACCACCTCGCATCGGCCGTGGGATGGCGCGGTGCGGCCGAGGCCGAGGCCGGTGAGATCCAGCGCTCCGAGGTCTGGGCCGAATGACGGCGAGCGGTTCTCGAACACGACTACGTCATAGTTGTCCGGCACTTCTGAGGGGTTGCTCGGCGTCGCGGGCGAGAGTGGATCCTGGTCGGCAGGCGGCAGGAATACCCGGTTCTGACGGCTCGCCGCTATCGAGATCCATTCGCCCGTGAGCGGGTCCTGGCGCATCGTCGCGGTCTGCGGGCGCGGGTCGAGCGCGCGAGCATCCGCTTTGCGTTCCCGAGGCAGGGTCGAGCCTGCGTCGTCGTAGTAGATGAGTTCGCGACCGTCGGCCATCGTGGTCGTGTGCTTGGTGATTCCCGCGGTGAGCATGGCATTACGATATCGAAGATGGTGGTTTCGATTACGGAAGAAAACGTAAGTCGCGAGCAGCGTCGTCGTCGGCTCGGCGCCCTGGTCGTCGACCGTGGCTTTCTGCGGGTGGCAGACGCGAGCGTCGAGTTGGGCGTGAGCGACGTCACACTCCGCGGCGACCTCAGTGCTCTCGAGTTGGCGGGAACGATAGTGCGGGTGCACGGCGGCGCCATGCCCGCGGTGGCGGCCGAGTCACGTCTCGAGACCTCGATCGACCGGGATGCAGCGGCCAAGCGCCACATCGGCCGCGCCGCAGCCCGGCTCGTGTCGTCCGGCCAGAGCATCTACGTCGATGCGGGCAGCACTGCGATGGCCCTCGCCCACGCGCTCGTCGAGCGCCGCGACCTGCGCGACCTCGTGGTGGTGACCAGCGGGTTGACCATCGCCCTCGCGCTCGAACCCGCGCTGCCCCGGTTCACCGTCGTGGTGACCGGCGGCACGCTGCGGCCTTTGCAGCATTCGCTCGTGAACCCGTTTGCGGCACCGATGCTCGATGCGCTGCGTCTCGACATCGCTTTCATCGGGTGCAATGGCGTGCATCCTCAGCATGGGGTGACGAACGTCAACCTGCCCGAAGCTGAGATCAAGACCCGGGTGTTGCACTCCTCGGCCCGGCACGTGGTGATGGCTGACGCGAGCAAACTCGGGCGCACAGAGGTGGCGGTCATCGCCCCAGTGGCGGCATTCGACATTCTTGTCACGGCGGGCGACTATCCCGCCGGGTTCGATTTGGGGATCACTGTCGAGCGCGCCGATAGGCTTGAAGCGTGACTTCCACCACCTCCACTGCCCCCACCGGCGAACAGTTCATCCTCACCCGCGACACAGCCTTCGGGCCGGCGCGGGCCGCCATTACTGAGGTCGCGGCAGGGTTGCGCGAACTCTCGATCGGCGGCGTCGACCTCACCGAGCCGTACCCGGAGACGGTGACCCCGCCGTTCGGCGACGGTATCGTGCTCATGCCATGGCCGAACCGCGTTGCGGACGGGCTCTGGAACCTCGATGGCGCCCCGCAGCAACTCGATATCACCGAGCCAGATCGCCACAACTCGCTGCACGGCCTGCTGCGCTACTCGCCATACCGACTGGTCGAGCGCGACGAGAGCTCGATCACGCTCGGCGCTGTCGTGTTCCCGCAGCACGGCTATCCGTTTCACCTTGACACGACAGTGCGCTATGAGCTCACCGCCGACGGCATCTCGGTGACCCACACCGTGCGCAACATTTCTGCGGCGAAGGCTCCGGTCGCGATTGGCACCCACCCCTTCCTCACCATCGGCGGCGTGCCCACCGACGACCTGCAACTCACTGTTTACGCGGCCACACGCTTCGAGGTGGATGCCCGGCTTAACCCGATCCGCGAGATCGATGTCGAGGGCGCCAACTACGACCTGCGCCCTGGCCGCCCGGTGAAAGACCTGACGCTCGACGACGCCTTCGGCGGCCTCATCACGGTAGACGGAGTGAGTGCAGTGCTGCGAGCGCCCGACGGTCGCGAAGTTCGACTGCTGCAGGACGACAATCACCCCTACGTGCAGGTGTTTACCACCCGCGAGTTCCCGAAGAACGGTGGGCACGGGCTCGCTGTCGCAGTTGAGCCGATGACAGCTCCGCCGAACGCGTTCAACACCGGCATCGGCGTGCGCTGGGTCGAACCCGGCGCATCGTGGACAGTCGGGTGGGGAATCCAGTACTCGGGATGACCCGCATCGCCACCCCCGCAGATCTGCGCCGCTGGCGCAAGTATCTCGCCGCCGAGCGTGCAGAGGCCGCGGTCTACCGTGACCTCGCGGCCCGACGCACGGGGGAGGAGCGCGACATCCTGCTCGCCCTCGCCGAGGCGGAGGGGCGGCACGAACAGCACTGGATCGACCTGCTTGGTGACCGGGTTGGCCCGCCGCGGCCGAACGGCC
Organism: Rhodoglobus sp.; assembly: GCA_040002635.1. Taxonomy (GTDB): domain Bacteria; phylum Actinomycetota; class Actinomycetes; order Actinomycetales; family Microbacteriaceae; genus Rhodoglobus. The sequence continues at coordinate 7,663 of JBDUDZ010000064.1, read as the reverse complement.
CCGGCACGCGCATCCTGGGGTTCCTGGCTCGTCGCTTCGGCTCGGTATTTGTTCTTGCCCTCGCCCAACGGGCCGAGTCGCGTTCGCCCTACGACGCGGACGACGACGCGACCGATGCGATGGCTGCCGACGAACTGATCCACGAAGAGGTAGTGCGTGCGCTGGCCGCCCGGGGCAGGCAGCGGCTCTCCGGCACCTTCCGCGCGGCGGTATTCGGGGCCAACGACGGTCTTGTCTCAAACCTGGCGCTCGTGCTCGGGGTGAGCGCCGCCGGCGTGCCGAATCACGTGGTGCTTCTCACCGGTGTCGCTGGCCTGCTCGCCGGAGCGCTCTCCATGGGCGCCGGGGAGTTCGTGTCGGTGCGCTCGCAGCGTGAGCTGCTGGATGCGACAACCCCGAATGCCCGCGGTCAGGCGGCGGTGCCTGATCTTGACGTGAACGCCAACGAACTCGCTCTGGTCTACCGTGCCCGTGGCATGTCAGTTGCGGATGCCCAGGCGCATGCCGCCGAAATCCTTGCAGGTCGGGCCGTGATGCCGTCGCCGCCGACGGATGCGCATGAGAGCGTGGGGTCGGCGCTGGGTGCCGCCATCGCCAGCTTCTGCTTTTTTGCCTCCGGAGCCGTCATCCCCGTGCTTCCCTATCTGTTCGGTGCTCAGGGCCTGACCGCGGTCATTATTGCTGCGGCGCTCGTGGGGCTCGTGCTGCTTGGCACCGGCTCGATAGTCGGCCTGCTTTCGGGCACGTCACCGCTGACGCGGGCGCTGCGCCAGCTGGCTATCGGCTATGGCGCGGCCGGCGCCACCTATCTGCTCGGCCTGCTGTTCGGCGTGAGTGCGGGATGAACCTGCCGCAAGTGATCAGCGTCGAACTCGCGCGTGCCCTGCGCGACTCTGGCCTCGTCTGGCATCCGCGCGCGGGCGACGCGTTCATCATCGACCTGGTCGAGGCCGACGACGAGATCTTCGTGCTCAGTGACATGACAGTCGAGGCGCACGAGTTCAGCACGGGCACCGTCCTCGGTTTCAACGGCACGACAGAGTGGGCGCTCGACTCTGTCGCCATTGACGAAGCACTCTGGCTGCCGCATGAACACCAGTTGCGCGCCCTGCTCGGGGCCGCCTTCGTCTCGCTCGCCGCTGGGTTTAGCGTCGCGGTCACCATTGACGGTGTGCAGGCCTCCTTCCGCGCGGATGCCGCCGCCCACGCCTACGCTCGTGCTCTCCTGGCGCTGCTCGACTCGCTCGCGCCCGAGCAGCCCGACGACCCCGCCGAGCTCGTGAAATAGCGACGACTCGAGCACTCCGCGGCGGGTACACTCGCAGCATGGAGATGGTGTTGTTGACAATCGTCGTAGTCCTGTCGTCGATCGTCGGTATTGGGGCGCTCGCCGCCTTGGTTTCGATTTCCAACTCGAAGTACCGCGGGTAGCGACTACCGCTTAGGGACTACTGCCTCGCGTCTACTCCCTCGCGTCTACTGCCTCGCGACTACTGGCCCAGCGACTCCACCAGCGCGGGCAGCTGCGCGAGAGTGCTGATTACCCGCACTCCGGATGCCGCGAGCGCAGCGTCATCCGCCGCCGCCGCCGCCGCCGCGCCACCCCGGTCGAGCCACACGCCGTGAAGCCCCGCGTTGGCGGCCCCGATCGCGTCGGTCTGTAACCTGTCTCCGACGTAGACCGCGGCGGAGGGTGCCACCCCGAACTCGGCGCACGCGTGCAGGAAGATCCGCGGATCGGGCTTGGTCACCCCAAACTCACCGCTGGCGATGACGTGCTCGAGGCGTGCAGCGAGCGCCATCGCGTCGAGCTTGGCGACCTGGAAATGCAACTCGCCGTTCGTGATAAGCCCGATTCGGATGCCTTTCTCCTCCAGCGCGTCGAGGCAGGGTAGCGCGTCGTCATAGAGACGCCACGCCCGCTCGTACTCGAGCAGATATGTGCTGAACCAGGCTTCGGCAGCGTCATCCTGCGGATACTCGATCCCGAAGGGCGCCATGAAGTCGCGAGCCCGCGCCCGACGCTGGCCGAGGTAGTCGAGTTCGCCGCTGAGGTAGCGGTGGTAGTGGTGTTCTTCAAGTTCGTCCCAGCGGTCCTGGTGAGCGGCAGCATCGACGTGGGGGAGGTGGGTCGCCAGATGTGCGGCGATGCCGTCGCGCACCGCCTGCCGATGCTGGAAGAGCGTGTCGTCGAGGTCGAAGAGCGCGACGGCGATCACGGAGTGGGCCAGCCGGGCTTCGGATCCCGCGAGTCGGTGCTAAGAAGCTCTGCGTGCCAGCACATTACCGGCAGTCCGTCGCGGTCCGGCATTTTGCCGGGACCTTCGCCGCGAAAAGTGAAGCCCGCCTTACGGGCGACGCTCACCGAGGCCATGTTGCCGATTACGCACTCCCAGGCCAGGGAGGCGTTACCGGCTGCGAAGACCCAGTCTGCCACCGCCGCGAGGGCCTCTGTCATGTAGCCGTTTCCGCGGTGGGGTTGCCCGATCCAGAATCCAATCGTGGAAAGGTTTGCGACGTACCCGATCATTCCGAGAAACTGACCTTTTGCGCGCAACGCCCAGATGTATTCGGAGCCGGTGCGCCAGCCCTCCGGCACTTTGTTCCCCACGAAGAACTGGGCGTCGGCGAGCCGGTACGGCCAGGGGGTGGTGAGGTAGGTCTCGAAGAGTGGGTCACGACAGTACTGCGCGATCTGATCCACATCGGCCAGCCCCGGCTGGTCAAGAACAAGTCGGGGCGTCGTTATGTTTACGGGCTTCACGAGCGTGGCAGGAACCCGACGCGGTCGTAGGCCTTGGCGAGCGTGATTTCCGCGATCGCCGATGCTCGGTCGGCGTTGCCGGTGAGGATGCGGTCGAGCTCGGTCGGGTCGGCGAGCAACTCGAGCGCGCGCGCCCTGATCGGCGTGAATGTCTCGACCACCACATCTGCGAGCCCAGACTTGAAGTCGCCATAGCCGTGGCCCGCGTACTCCTTCTCGACGTCGGGGATGGATCGTCCCGTGAGCACGGAGTAGATAGTCAGTAGGTTCGAGATACCGGGCTTCTCGGCCTTGTCGAAGTGCACACTGCCGTCACTGTCGGTCGTCGCCGACTTGATCTTTTTCGCGGTCGCCGCAGGGTCGTCGAGAAGCCAGACGACACCTTTCTCGCTGGATGCCGACTTGCTCATCTTGTTCGTCGGTTCCTGCAGGTCGAAGATTTTCGCTGTTTCTTTCTGGATCTGCACTTCCGGCACCACGAATGTCTCGCCGAACCGCGCATTGAAGCGCGTGGCGAGGTCGCGGGTGAGCTCAACGTGCTGGCGCTGGTCTTCGCCCACGGGCACGAGTTCGGCGTCATAGAGCAGGATGTCTGCGGCCTGCAGGATCGGGTATGCGAAGAGCGCGACGTTAGTTGTCTCGGCCTGCTTCGCCGACTTCTCTTTGAACTGGATCATGCGGCTCGCCTCACCGAAACCGGTGATGCTGTTCAGCGCCCAGGCGAGTTGCGCGTGTGCAGGGACCTGTGATTGCACGAACAAAATCGACTTCGTCGGGTCGATCCCCGCGGCGATGTACTGCGCGGCCGTGCGTCGCGTTGCCTGGCGAAGCTGCACCGGATCTTGTGGGGCAGTTATCGCATGCAGATCGACAACACAGAAGACAGCGTCGTGGGTCTCCTGCATCGCCTTCCACTGCAGCAGCGCGCCAATGTAGTTGCCGATCTGCAGCGAGTCGGCCGACGGTTGCATGCCGGAGAAGAGGCGGGGTTTGGTCACGGTTCTAGGGTACGCGGCGCGGCGACCGGTGCGCAGCAGGATCGGCCGCGCACACGATGGTTCAGATCGCGTAGTCGACTACAACCGGCGCATGGTCGCTCCACCGCAGGTCGTATGACTCTGCGCGATCCACGGTGTAGTTCGCGACAGTCGCGGCGAGGGCCGGAGTTGCCATGTGGTAGTCGATGCGCCATCCGGTGTCATTGGTGAACGCCTGCCCGCGCTGTGACCACCAGGTGTACGGGCCGTCGACTTCGCCTGCCCACCGGCGCCCCACATCCACCCAGCCGAGCCCCGGCCCGACTGTTCCATCGACGCCAGTGACGGGCTCGCCGACCGGGCCGAAGAACCTGTCGAAGTAGCTGCGTTCGCGGGGCAGGAATCCGGCTTGCTTCTGGTTGCCCCGCCAGTTGCGGATGTCGAGCTTCTGGTGCCCGACGTTGAGGTCACCGACCACGAGCGCATACTCGGAGTGCTGCGCGAGCAGCGGCAGCCGCTGCTGCATCGCGTCGAGAAACTTCCACTTCTCGGCCATCTTCGCGGCGTCGTCGGCGACCCCGGAGTGCACGTAGGTGCTGACGACTGTGACGACCTTGCCGTTCACCTCGTAGTCGGCCTCGAGCCAACGCCCCGCGCTGTCGAACTCTTGCGCGCCCAGCTCAACGCGGTGGATGCGGGCCTTGCCTGAAGAAGAATTGCGCCGCGACGCGAGGGCCACCCCCGCGCGCCCCTTCGCGGTGGCGGCGTCGTGCAGGATGTCCCACTCCGGCCCGAGCAGCCCCTCGAGGTCTTCGGTGGCTGCCCGCACCTCCTGCAGCGCGAGGATGTCGACGCCACGGGCATCCAGCCAGTCACCCATGCCCTTGCGGTATGAGGCCCTGACGCCGTTGGTGTTAACTGTCGCGATCCGCAGCGGTGTGGCCATGCAACGAGACTACCGAGCGCTACCGACGGCTCCCCGCCTTTTTGTGCCGACGGGCAGTGCCCGACAGCTCGATGTCCTGGTCGTCGGCGCTGACCGCGATCCAGGTCGCGCCGATCAGCGTGACCTGGCTGATGAGGTTAAACCAGATGAGCAGGCCGACGATAGCGGCGAACGACGCGAGCAGCGGATTGCGCGTTGCGCCACCGAGCAGGCTGCTGCCAAGAGCCTGCAGCACTCCCAGGCCGATAGCGGCGAGCAGCACGCCCTGGCCGAGCTCGCGGAAGGGAATGCGGATGCCCGATACGACCCGGTAAAAGACGAACAGCACCCCGACGTCAAGCAGGAACACCACGAGGAGCCCGGCCAACCTCACCCCGACGGTGCGAAGCTCGGAGTTCTGGTCAATCCCCAGGAGCCCGAAGATGCCGCCGAGCGCCGCCGTGCTTGCTACCGAAAGGGCTGCGGAGAGCAGCATCGCGATGCCGAACGCGGCCGCCAGACCGAGGTCTTTGAGCTTGAGCAGCAAGAAGTTCGTGGGCGAGGTCGGCAGGCTGAAGAGCAGTCGCACGGCGTCTCGTCCGGAGGCGAGCCAGCCCAGCGCGGTGAAGAGCAGGCCGACGGCCGCGACGGCGCCGGTCCAGGTCAGGATGCCGGCGGCCAGCAGGCTGTCGGCATCGACGACGCCGTCACGGCCGGCGGTGCCGATAAGACCCGGTACTGCGGTCGAGAGCAGGGTAAGGAAGGCCTTCTCCAGCTCGGGGTTAGATCGGATAGCGAACCCCGCGATCGAGAACCCCACCCAGATGGCGGCGAAGACCGCGAAGATCGCCTGATAGCTGAGCCCGGCGGCGAGCAGGGGCCCGCCCTTGGCGTTGTACTGAAGGAAGACCCGCACGGGCTTGAGCGCCATGATCCGCGAACGCAGTCTCGCGATTCGTTGCTTCAAGGCCATCTGCCCACCATAGCTAGGCTGAGGATTCGACGGAGGATCACGATGCACATTGAGCTTCACGGAGTGGGAGTTGGGCGCGACATTGCCGTCGGGCCGATCCTCAGGATGCCCGATCCGTTGTCCGAGCCCGATGACGCGACCCACGCGGGCGAGGCGGCCGCCGAGAATGCTCGCGCCGATGGCGCGCTCGGCGAGGTGGCAGCTGACCTCTCGGCCCGCGGTGAGAAAGCGGGGGGAACGGCAAAGGACGTGTTGGACGCCACGGCAATGATGGCGCTCGACCCGATGCTGGCCGACGACATTAGGGCGCGCATTGAGGCGGGCAAGACCGCCGAGCGCGCTGTCTTCGAGGCGTTCGGCGTGTTTCGGGAGACTCTAACTGCCATGGGGGGTTACATGGCCGAACGGGCGAGCGACCTGCACGATGTCGCCCAGCGCACTATCGCCAACTTGCGCGGCGTAGAAGTTGCCGGGGTGCCAGACAGCGACACCCCGTTCATCCTCGTGGCTGCCGATCTAGCCCCCGCCGACACCGCCCTGCTCGATCTCGACAAGGTGCTCGGCCTCATCACGCGAGACGGGGGGCCGACGAGCCACACCGCGATCCTCGCGCGTTCGAAGTCGATCCCGGCAATCGTCGGCGTCGCAGGAGCACTCGACCTCGCCAACGGCACAGTGGTGATCCTGGATGCCGCAGCGGGCAGTGTCACGCCCAACCCGACCGCCGACGTGGTCGCCGCGGCCCGCTCGCGCACTGCCGCGCGAGCGGCGGCCCCCGCGGCCCGCGGTGAAGTCGGCGCGCCGATCCTCGGCGGCACGCTCGCCGACGGAACGACAATTCCGTTGCTGGCAAACATCGCGTCGCCGAAGGAGGCCCGGGGCGTACTCGAGCTGGGCGCTGAAGGCATAGGGCTGTTTCGCACGGAATTCCTGTTCCTCGACTCCACGACAGCGCCCACGGTTGCTGAGCAGCAAGAGAAGTACACCCAATTGCTGTCGCACTTCCCCGGCAAGAAGGTTGTCGTGCGGGTCTTGGATGCGGGGGCTGACAAGCCTCTCGCCTTCCTCAACTCGGTGCCCGAGGCGAACCCGGCCTTGGGTCTGCGCGGCCTGCGAGCGCTGCGGGCGAGCGAGCGAATACTGATCGACCAGCTCACCGCGCTGAAAGGGGCGCAGGATGCCACGGACGCCGACCTCTGGGTGATGGCGCCAATGGTCGCCGACGCCGAGGAGGCCGAGTACTTCGTCGGCATCGCCAAGGGGCTCGGGCTCACGACGGTGGGAGTCATGGCCGAGGTGCCGTCCCTTGCGGTCATGGCCGACGAGGTCTTCGCGGTTGCCGATTTCGTCTCGATCGGCACCAACGATCTGACCCAGTACACCCTGGCGGCAGACCGGATGCTCAGCAATCTTGCGGGGTATCAGGATCCGTGGCATCCCGCGGTACTGCGTCTCGTGAAGCTGATTGGCGAGGCGGGCGCGCGCGCGGGAAAGAGTGTGGGGATCTGTGGCGAGGCCGCCACTGACCCGCAGCTGGCGGTTGTGCTCGTCGGTCTCGGGGCGACGAGCCTGTCGATGACCGCGGCGGCCCTGGCAGACGTTCGCGCGGAGCTTGCCACTGTCACTCTTGAACAGGCAAAAACACAGGCCGCAGCAGCGCTCGGTGCCTCAACTGCGGCAGCAGCGCGCGTCGCCGCTGCGTGCGCTTAAATAGCGCCGGCCGACGGGAGGCACTCTATGAATTCCTGCGAATCGGCGTCATAGTAGACAACTTTGTCTGTCTCTCTGTTGTAGAAGGGTTTGCACACTGTGGCGACGCTTCGCACAAGAGGGCACAATAGTAGAAACCCGGGAATGGATCAGGGGATGGACGGAACCGACAGTCTGAAGCTGACAGCTTCAGACGAGACGCTCATCGAGCAAACCCGCGCAGGGGATCAGCACGCGTTCGCGGAGTTGTGGCGTCGTCACTACCGTTCGGGGGCACGAGTCGCCCGCCAGTTCACGTCGTCGATAGATTCGGA
>JBDUDZ010000063.1:0-10802 GCA_040002635.1 Rhodoglobus sp. | reverse complement strand
CCCGGCCCCCCGCCCCGGCCCCCCGCCCCGCCCCGGGCGCCGCGCCCTGCCCCGCCCCGCTCCGGGCGCGCTATCGGCGTGTTGTGGCGGAGCCCGCGCCCCTCGAGCAGCAACAACGCGCCGATAGCCACGCGAGCGCGGGATAGCCACGCGAGCGCGGGCGAGCCACGCGAGTGCGGGGTTCGTAACGCGAGCGCGAGGAGCGCAACGAGCGCGGCGGCGAGAGCGCACGACGAGCGCACGGACGAGCGCGAGGGGCCAGCGACCACGCCCATCGCGTACCCGCGAGCGTGTAACCGGGTAACACGGTTAGCGGTTCACGATCACCCGGGTGACGCGGCGCACCAGCTCTGCGGGGTCGTGCAAATCATCCTCGTTGAGCTCGATGACGAACCATCTATCCGCCTCGAGCCTCGAGCCTCGAGCGTCGCGTCATGTCGCGGCGACGGCTCTCGCGTGATTCATGGAAGGCGCTTTGGTACTCCAAAACCACTTTCGTGAGGGGAAAGGCGAGGTCAGCTCGGTATCGAAATCCATCTGTCGTGTTGATCCACCAGTTCACAGCCAGGCCGGGCAGGCCCGCGAGCACAAGAATCACACGCAGTTCCGACTCTTTCGGCGATTCTGATCGTGGATGCAGCAACTCGAGAGCGCGCCGCAACACTGGGACGCCGCCCCTGCCGGGATAGGTGCTGAGCGCTTTCGCCAGCGCAATCTCGTTTGTATGGGGCAGATCCCAGTGGATGAGGTAGTCGCCAGCTGCGACGAGCTCCGTAAGATTCAGGCTCGCGCCCAACTCACACCACAGCCGTTCTGGCGTGCTAATCGTCACGCCTCTCCATCGGCGAATATCACCGCCGCTGCGCAGTTGCGAATGGCCGCTGACCCCGCGACCAGCGGGAGCCCGCATGGGCGAGGGCACCGTTACGTGCAGAACAGCGGATCCCTCGAGCCGAGCGGGCAAGGGCACACCCGTTAGAGCTGCAGCGGTGATTCCACTGAACCAGGCGTCTGAATTGAGCGTGAGAGATCGCGCCAGGCACAGTTGCAGCAGTGTCGGCGCATGATCCGTTGCTATCCGCACACCGCGGTAGGGCGCGGCAAGGTCTGCGCCGCGCAGTCGCCCGCGCCCTAGGCCGGCGCCGATTGCCTCATTCACTCCGAAGACGGGCAGGGGAATGTCGGGTGGTAAGGGGATGCGCGGGCTCATCCTGGCAGCGTGCCGCACGCTGTCTGTCGCGGTGGTATGAACAGCGCATCGGTGCATATCGGCGAGTAGTTGCTGCGGTTGGCGACGATCTACAGCAACGAGGCGCCAGTAAGGGGCGGGGCGGGGCGGGTGGGCAGGCGCGGGCGGGGCGGGACGACAGGCCGGGGCGGGGCTGGCGGGGCGGGTGGGCAGGCGCGGGCGGGGCGGGAAGGCAGGCGGGCGCGAGAGGTGTGGGTGCCTAGGCGAACAGCCGCTGCAGCCGCTGCACGCCCACAAGCAGCGGCTCGTCGCCGAGCGCGTACGAGAGCCGCAGGTATCCGCTCGGGCCAAAGGCCTCGCCGGGAACGACCGCGACCTCGGCCTGGTCGAGGATGAGGTCGGCTAGTTCGAGGGACGTCGTCGGGGTGACCCCGCCCCATGTGCGGTTCAGCAGTCCCGTGACATCCGGGTAGACGTAGAACGCGCCCTCGGGGTTCGGGCAGTGCAGCCCGTCGATCTTGTTGAGCTCGGCGACGATCACGTTGCGGCGCTTCTCGAACGCCTGTCGCATGACCTCGACCTGGTCCTGCGGGCCGGTGAGGGCCTCGATCGCCGCGCGCTGCGAGATGTTCGACACGTTGGAGGTCAGGTGCGACTGCAGGTTCGACGCTGCCTTGATCACGTCGGCCGGGCCCACCATCCAGCCCAGGCGCCAGCCGGTCATGGAGTAGCTCTTCGCGACACCATTGACGAGGATCGTGCGTTCGGCGAGTTCGGGCACCGCTTCCACGATCGACGTTGCCGCCTTCGGGTAGGCCGCCTGCCCTGAGCCTGTCGAAGGGTAGACCAGGTTCTGGTAGATCTCGTCCGAGATCACCCACAGGCCGTGCTCGAGCGCCCACTGCCCGATCTCGCGCACCTGCGACGGCGAGTAGACAGCACCGGTCGGGTTCGACGGCGAGACGAAAAGCAGCACCTTTGTCTTGTCGGTGCGGGCCGCTTCGAGCTGTTCGACTGTCACGAGGTAGCCCTGGTCAGAGCCCGCGAACACGTCCACCGGAATGCCGCCGGCGAGTTTGATCGCCTCGGGGTACGTCGTCCAGTACGGGGTCGGCAGCAGCACCTCGTCGCCCGGGTCGACGATCGCGGCGAATGATTGGTACACGGCCTGCTTGCCGCCGTTGGTGACGATCACCTGGCTGGCTGGCACCGCCCATCCGCTGTCGCGCAGTGTTTTGGCCGCGATCGCCTCGCGAAGTTCGGGCAGGCCGGCCGCGGGCGTGTACTTGTAGTTCTTCGGGTCGAGAACGGCACGGGATGCCGCGTCGACAATGTTGCCCGGGGTAGGAAAGTCTGGCTCGCCGGCGGCGTAGCTGATGACGTGTTTTCCCTCGGCCTGCAGGGCCTTGGCCTTCGCATCCACTTTCAGGGTGGCGGACTCGGCGATTGCGGCGATGCGGCGGGAGATGCGGGGAAAGGTCACCGGCCCAGTTTCCACTACGGAGCCGTCGCCCGCCACTCCGACGCCGCCGAGGAACGCTCAGCACCGGCCGGGCGCAAGAGCGTGGCCGGAGCGGGGCCCTGGGAGACCAGCCTCGCTCCGGCCACTGGGTGCTACCGGTTCACCACTTCCCTACGACAGGGTGTGGGGGTGGGTCTTCCGGTAGCCTTCTCGCGCCAGGTAGGCACCCGCTGCCAGCAGGGCGAGAACCACTGCGATCAGCGCGGCGATTCCTACACCCGTCATGGCGAGGCGAGTGGCTGCCGTGCCCGTCGGATTCGGGTTTCCGTTAGTGCAGCCGGTGACGCAAGAGTTGGCGCCTGAGCCACAGTTTGTGGTGCATGTCGGCGGCGTAACGATGGTGTTGATGTTCGGGCCGACAGTCGCGGCCGCCAGGTTCAGCGTTGCTAGCCCCGATCCAGCGGTCACCCGCACCGCGGTCTGGGTGAACAACTGCCCGGTGTTGACTGCCATGCCGTGCTGGCCCGCGAGGCTGAGCTCCTGCAGGTTTACCCGCACGGAGAGAGCATCGGTGAGAGCCGTGTCGACGCTGTTGTCTCCCAGAAGGCCGGTCACAGCAGGCGCGACAAGACCGGTTCGGAGCTGGTCAGTGAGCTGGCTCACCGCACCACCACTGCCGAACAGGCTGTCGCCGAGCACCGAACCGAGCCCGTCGAGCACGGCAGTTACGTTGACCGGCGCCTGGACTGTGCCATTGAGCAGCGATAGGTCGATGTTTGCGTTGGATGCCGTGCCGTCGCGCAACTGGTTTACCGTGCCATCGATGCCGACCTTCACCGTGCTGTTGAGGTCGGGCAACGCCTGGTTTACCAGGTCGCAGATTGTCTGCGTGGTGTAGCCGATGACGCCCTGTCCGCTGCCGCCGGTGAGTCCGCCGAGGACGCCTCCGATACCGGTGCCGAGGTCACCCAGGATGGGCGCCTGCACGTCGTGGCAGGTCTGACTCTGGCTATCTGCTTGTGGCGTGAGCAGGGCGAGGTCAGCGTTGATGTTGACCTTCGCGTCGCCTAGTGCCGTGGTGGCTTTCTGCACGATCTGGTCGCCGAGTGTGGAGACCGTATCGGTGATGCCCTTGAGCACTTGGTTCACAACCGCGTCGCTCAGCAACTCGGTGTTGACCGGCAGGTTGTTCAGGTCGCCGCCGTGCAGTGCAGCCAGGTCCACTGTCACTTCGCCCGTTTCGAGGTTGAACTTCACCGCGTCGTTGCCGTACTGGCTCTTGAGAAGGGAATCCACGGCCTGCTGGACCTGCGAATCGATGTTCACTGACACGTTCGCGGACGATCCGGTCACAGCCAGCAGCGGGTTCAACACGTCGTCGAGCGCCACCGCCAGTTTGCCGTCCGATCCGTCAAGGCCCGCGAGTTGCGTGTCGACTGCGCCGAGCGCACTGTTCACCTTGGGAGTGAGGTTCGCGATCGCCGGGCTGGTGAAAGTGAGAGTCGCCCCGTCCAGCGTGTAGTCGCCAGTTGCGCTGGTCAGGTCGCCAATCGCCTGGGCCGAGATGGCCTCAAGTGACAGCTTCAGGTTTTGCAGCGCCGAGCCGTACTGGCTGCCGATCGCGGATTGGAGGTCGAGATCGACGTTGCCGCGCGATCCCGAGCCCTGTCCCGCGCCGATCGCACCGTCGCTGCCGATCGCCCCTGAAGACCCCATCGAGGTTCCGTTGCGGTTGGCTTCGGCGTACTGCCCGATCGCGCCGGCGTTTACCACGTCGCCGAGATCGAGTTGGACGCCGTTGGGCGCGTTGACATCGACAGTCTGCAGCGCGGTCGCCTCGAGGGGATCCTTCGACGTCTGCAGCGGTTGGTCGCCGTTGTTGCGCGCTTCTGCGGGAGCGAGTTCGACGACGTTGGCCAGATCCGACCCGGCAAGAGTGCCGGAGAGGAATTGCGCCTGTGCAAACGAGGCCGCCGAATCGTCAGCATTGGCCGCGACGGGCGCGACGAGCCAGAGACCGGCACCGAGGGCGATCGCTCCGGCGGCCGCGCCGAGGCGAGTGAGTGAATGTGCGTTCCCGACCGGATTTCCCGCACGCGAGATGTGTTTGATAAACACGACTGGTACCTTCCTTGTCTTTTTGAGGACGAGGAAGCTGATAGATCTACGTCGATCTCAACTCGGGAAATTGAAAGGGACGAAACTGCGTAATCTCAGCTTCGACGCCCTGCTTGTAGTTGAGTGCTGCTTTGTAGTTCGGTGTTGCTCCGTCGCGGAAGCTGCTGCCTCCGCTTACCCAAAGAGACGGGGTGCACCGCGGTCTATGACGCGGATTGCAAGAGAATTTCGTGGTCGCCCTGCTGGGGCATCCGGTGGCTATTTCACCCGCCGATGACGATGACGTACACTGGTCGAGGTAGTTGAAATCTGCCATGCTTTTGCGCGCCTTCGTGCTGGTTATGCCGAGGCAAACCCCGGCACGCGGCCGGAGCATACTGGCCGCAAACCTGCGAAAGCATGCGGTTTCGGCCCGAAGGGCGGTGGCTCAATTGGTAGAGCAGCGGTCTCCAAAACCGCAGGTTGCAGGTTCAAGTCCTGTCCGCCCTGCAAGTCCCCTCGTGTGATGCGAGAGGCAGACCAGAAGGTAGTTGAGAGTGGCGAGAAAAGAGATCGACGAACCCAGTGAGGATATCGTCGCCAATGCCAAGAAGGATCGCGCTCAGCGCAGCGGTCCCTTCGGGCGCGTTTCGCTATTCCTGCGACAGGTGGTTGCCGAACTTCGCAAGGTCGTCACGCCGACCCGCCGCGAGTTGTTCAGCTACACCGGCGTCGTGCTCGTCTTCGTAGTCATCATGATGCTGCTCGTATCGGGCCTCGATTTCGGCTTCAGCGCGCTTGTCAACTTCCTGTTTGGAAACCCGTCAGCCGTCACGGGCTAACACCCATTCGTTTGGCGGCTTTTCCGCCGCCGCGCGCACCGCGCACGTACTGAAAAGAGATTCAAGTGTCTGAGAACCACCGCGACGATTTCGAACTCGCGACGGCAGCAGAGCAGTCCTCCGAGGAGGACGAGGCCCAGGAAGGCAACTCGCTCGCCGCCGCGGAGGAATCCGAGGAGTCGGCGGAGCACGAAGCCGTCCACGTCATCCAGGAAGACTTCGATGACGACGAGGAAAACGGCGACCTCGCCGGACTCCTCGAGGCACTGGATGCCGCGATGGACCCCCAGGCAGACGCGATTGTCGACGATGCCCTCGAGATCGACTCACTCGACGAGGCGAACGCCTCCGTCGCGGCCACCGACGACGAAGCCGACATTGAGGCAGAGGAAGAGGCAGCCGAGGAGCCCGAGGTGAGTGACTACGTCGGTCCAGACCCGGGCGATGCGCTCGATGCCGCTGAGCTCGCCGCTGACGGCGTCGACTCTGAGGGTGCCGACTCGGCAGATGTCGACCCGTACGACGAATTCCGCACTGAGCTCAAGGCCAAGCCGGGCAAGTGGTACGTCATCCACTCCTACGCCGGCTTCGAGAAGCGCGTGAAGCAGAACATCGAGAACCGCAAGGTCTCGATGGCGATGGAAGACTACGTCTTCCAGGTCGAGGTCCCCATGGAGGACGTCGTCGAGATCAAGAACGGCCAGCGCAAGCTCGTCAACCGCGTTCGTATCCCCGGATACGTGCTCGTGCGCATGGACCTCAACGAAGACAGCTGGTCAGTGGTTCGCCACACCCCCGGCGTGACCGGATTCGTTGGCAACTCGCACAACCCGCGCCCCCTACGCTTCGACGAGGCCTTCAACATGCTCAAGAGCCTGGTGCAGATCGTGGAAGCTCCGGCGGCCAAGGGCGCCACCGGCAAGGGCAAGTCGGCGAGCCGCGTGATCCCGGCAGAGATCGATTTCGAGATCGGCGAGACCATCACGATCAAGGAAGGTTCGTTCGCGGGCCTTCCCGGTTCGATCAGCGAGATCAAGGCGGAGAGCGGCAAGCTCATCGTGCTCGTTTCGCTATTCGAGCGCGAGACCCCGGTCGAGCTCTCGTTCGACCAGGTCACCAAGCTGTAGCGGCTACTTCGCTGTAGACGTAGGTGGTTCACCCGGCCTCTCGGGGTGAGTCACCGTGAGCCACGGTGGTACACTCGACGCATGCCCACGGCCCGCCCGCGTTACCAGATAACTGAAACGGACGAAGTGGCGCGCGCCCTCGACGCTGCGGCGCAACGGTGGCCCGGCGAGCCGCGCTCACGGCTTCTCGTTCGGCTGGTCATCGACAACGGCCGAGCCGCGAGCGAAGTGAACGACGAGGAATCTGCCCGTCGTTTGCGCGCTCTCGACGAGCTGGCTGGATCGTTTCCTGGCCTGTCGAGTGCCGGGTGGCGTGATGCGTTGCGGCTCGAGTGGCCGGAGTGATTGTTCTCGACGCGACCGCGATGATCGCCGTTCTCGATCCACACGACGCTCACTTCGCGGCGGCGCGCGAGGTGTTCCGTGCCAACTCCACTCAACGGGTCGTCGCGCATCGACTCACGGTGGCCGAGTCCCTCGTGGTGGCAGCTCGATCGAACCTGGCGGCGAGGGTCGCTTCGGCGTTTGACGCACTGGGGATCGGCCGCCTCGATGAGCCGGACGACCCGGTAGCGCTCGCAGAGCTTCGTGCTCGCACCGGCCTCCGGATGCCGGATGCCTGCGTGCTGCTGGCGGCGCACCGTGACGGGGCCGCGCTCGCGACATTCGATGAGCGACTCGCTCACACTGCCCGCGATGAGGGGATTACCGTTCTCGGCCTGATCAGCTAAGATCACAAGGTTGGTTTCGCACCGACACACCACCACTGTCGGCATCAGGCCGGTTCGTGGCAGCGCGTCCGAGGTTCATTAGAGGCTCGACGCACGAAACAAAGGAAAATAATGGCACCGAAAAAGAAGGTCACAGGTCTGATTAAGCTTCAGATCAAGGCCGGCGCCGCAAACCCCGCACCGCCCATTGGGCCGGCGCTGGGCCAGCACGGCGTAAACATCATGGAGTTCTGCAAGGCCTACAACGCGGCGACTGAGTCGCAGCGTGGCAGCGTCATCCCGGTGGAAATCACCGTCTACGAAGACCGTTCGTTCACGTTCATCCTCAAGACCCCGCCGGCCGCCGAGCTCATCAAGGCCGCCGCAGGCGTCGCCAAGGGTTCGCCCACACCGCACACCGTCAAGGTTGCCAAGCTCACCAAAGATCAGGTTCGCGTCATCGCGGAGCAGAAGATGGTTGACCTCAACGCCAACGACGTCGAGGGTGCAATGAAGATCATCGCGGGCACCGCTCGCTCAATGGGAATCACGGTGGAGGCATAATGCCCGCGAAGTCGAAGGCCTACCGCGCCGCCGCGGAGAAGATCGAAGAGGGCAAGTTCTACAGCCCGACCGAAGCTGTTGCCGTTGCCAAGGAGACCGGGTCGAAGAAGTTCGACTCCACTGTCGAGGTCGCCCTCAAGCTCGGGGTCGACCCGCGCAAGGCAGACCAGATGGTGCGTGGCACGGTCATCCTGCCGCATGGAACGGGCAAGACTGCCCGCGTCATTGTGTTCGCAACCGGACCAGCAGCCGAAGCCGCTCTCGCGGCAGGTGCTGACGAGGTAGGTGGCGTTGAGCTCATCGAGAAGGTCGCAGCCGGCTACACCGCGTTCGACTCGGCGGTCTCGACCCCCGAGCTCATGGGCCAGGTTGGCCGCCTCGGAAAGGTGCTGGGCCCGCGTGGCCTCATGCCGAACCCGAAGACCGGCACCGTGACCCAGGACACCGCCAAGGCAGTGTCTGACATCAAGGGCGGCAAGATCGAGTTCCGCGTCGACAAGCACTCAAACGTGCACTTCGTTGTGGGCAAGGCCGCTTTCAGCCAAGACCAGCTCAGCGAGAACATCAAGGCTGCGCTCGACGAGATCCTCCGCGCAAAGCCGAGCTCATCAAAGGGTCGCTACATCACCAAGGGAACGGTGTCGACGACGTTCGGCCCGGGCATCCCGTTGGATGTCAACGCGATCTAGAGCCGCAACGCTCGAGAAGGGGGCTCCGCGCAAGCGGGGCCCCCTTCTGCGTGCTCCGGGTGCTTCACGATGGTGCGCCGCGCGTCGGACGATGCGCCACATGCCGGCGACCTTCTTGTCACCCGCGAAAACTCGAGTCTGGTCATCACCCGTCCGTCTCCAAACCGTCGACAGCGGCATACTTGAGGCGTGATCGAGGTGCGAACAGCAGCTCCGGATGACGCTGCGCTCCTGCACCGCCTGGCCGCCGCAACCTTCGCGCTCGCCTGCCCGCCCCACACAACGGCCGCGGCGATCGAGGATTTCATCGCCACCGTGCTCTCCGAGGCACGCTTCGCTGGCTACCTCACCGACCCCGAGCGGCTGCTGTTTGTCGCGTCGGACAGCGCAGTGCCCGTCGGCTACTCCATGGTCGTTTTCGGTGAGCCCGATGACTCAGACGCGGCGGCGGCCATCACCCTCAGGCCGACGGCCGAGCTCAGCAAGATTTACGTGCTCGAAGGCCACCACGGCACGGGCGTGGCGCGGGCCCTCATGGATGCCTCAATCGCTGCGGCTCACGCTCGCGGGGCAGCGGGGATGTGGCTCGGCGTCAACCAGGAGAACGAGCGGGCGAACAGTTTCTACGAGAAGCGTGGGTTCGCGAAGGTAGGAACCAAGCGATTCCTGGTCGGCGACCGATACGAGCACGACTTCGTCCGCGCGCTGCAGCTCTAGCCGTCTGACACCTTCAACACGATCTTGCCCCTGGTGTGTCCCGTTTCGAGCGCTTCGTGTGCCGCCACCGCGTCGTCGAGATCGAACACCTGGTCGACGAAAACCCGCACGTCGCCCGACTCCAGCAGCCGCGAGATGACGGCGAGAGTTGAACCATCAGCCGAGACGCGGTAGCCGCTCGCGCGCACTCCCGCCGCCGCGGCATCCTCTGCGAGGGTGGGCCAGCTGCCGGTTGGCACATTGACGAGAATGCCACCCGGTTTGAGCACGCCGAGCGAGCGGGTGCCCGTGTTGTCGTGCACGTTGCCGATGAGATCGATCACTACGTCGACGTCGCGCACGACATCCTCGAACCGAGTTGTCGTGTAGTCGATGACCTCACTCGCGCCGAGTTGGCGCAGCCAGCTCGCGTTGCGAGTGGATCCCGTGGTGATGACGTGGGCGCCGAAGAAGTTGGCGAACTGGATGGCGAAGTGCCCCACTCCACCGGCTCCAGCGTGGATAAGCACGCGCTGGCCCTCGTGGGCTTTCGCGACATCCACCACAGCACCCCAGGCTGTCATTGCAGCGACAGGCACGGCCGCCGCTTCGACGTGTGAGAGAGCGCGTGGCTTGCGGGCCGCACACATGGCAGGAACGCTGAGGTATTCGGCGTAGGCGCCGCCGAAACGCGGCACCATCGTCATTCCGTAGACCTCGTCGCCAGGCTTGAGGGGGTGTGATTCGTAGGCGGATTCGACCACGATGCCACTGAAATCGTTGCCGAGGATTGCGGGGAACTTCGCGATCGCGGCAGAGGTTGCGTTGCCAGCGCGGGTCTTGGCATCGATTGGGTTTACCCCTGCGGCAACCACCTTCACGAGAATTTCGGCGTTGATGCGGGCCGGCCGTTCGACCTGCGCAGGCGTGAGCACTGCGGGGCCGCCTGTCGCTTCAATAACGATTGCGCGCATCGTGGTCATCTCGCTGGCCTCCCCGCCGTGTCCATCACCAAGTAAAGGGTGTCAATGATTCGGCGTTGTTTCGGTGGTGTCACTTCGCTGCAAACTATCCGCACCGCTAGTCTTCGTGCATGAAGATGCTGTTTGCAGCGTTGCGGGCAATTGTCGGGATTGCCGGGCTGGTCGCCATCGTCGCCACCCTTCTTGATACCGCGTCGAGGGCCACGATAAACCCGTTCAACTTCTTCGGGTACTTCACTACTCAGAGCAATATCCTGACAGCCCTCGTGTTGCTTGCCACAGCAGGGGCCACTTTCGCAGGGCGCACGCAGAGCCGCGCACTGTTGTACTCCCGGGCCGCCGTGACTACGTACATCGTCATCGTCGGCATCGTCTACAACACCCTGCTGGCCGGCACCGAAGGCGGCATTTCACTCGAATGGGCGAACTGGGTGCTGCACGTC
>JBDUDZ010000062.1:0-10857 GCA_040002635.1 Rhodoglobus sp. | reverse complement strand
GCCGCTATGAGGTCGAGCATGACCTGGCCGATAAGCGGTGCAACGCGGTGATCGAGACTGACCTTGCGCAGGTCGACGTAGTAGGTTGCCTTCTTGCCGCTGGTCAGGGTGAAGTCACCATGGAAGACCGCGTCGGCCGAGATGTAGTCGATGAGCAGCTGCTTCGCGTCGGTCACCCGAACAGCCTAGCGATCCACGGCGGGGGCGAGCCGCGAGCTAGGTGGTCGCTCCGACAAGTGCGACGATCGCGCTGGAGACGACCACTGTCGCGAACGCAACAAGGGTGATGATTACCGCCCTGCGGGTGTCCCGCCGGTTTTCGGCGCTGGCGAGCGCATCGAGGTGTTCCTCACGATCAGCCATCCTTGGAACATAAGCTCTGGCCCTGCCCCTGTCTCCGCCCAATTAGGGGGAGAGACAGGCGTGCCGGTGCCGGCCATTAGCCTTGATTCATGCGCGTAGCCACCTGGAACGTCAACTCGATCCGCAGTCGAGTCGGCCGGGTGGTCGATTGGCTCATCGCTGACGATGTCGATGTGCTCGCCATGCAGGAGATCAAGTGCACCGAGGCGCAGTTTCCCTTCGAAGCCTTCGCGGCGGCCGGGTACGACGTGGAGGTGCACGGCCTGAACCAGTGGAATGGCGTCGCGTTCGCCAGCAGACTTCCCATGTCGGATGTCACGATCGGCTTCGAATCTGCGCCAGGGTTCGGCAAGCCGCTCGACGACGGCACACTCCCACTGGAGGCACGCGCGATGGCAGTGACAGTCGACGGTGTTCGGCTGTGGAGCCTCTACGTTCCCAACGGGCGTGAGCTTGACAACGCCCACTACCCCTACAAACTCGACTGGCTGGCAAAGCTCGCGACGGCAACGAGAAACTGGATCGCGGCCAACCCCGACCGGCCGCTTGCCCTGATGGGTGACTTCAACATCGCCCCCTTCGACACCGACGTCTGGAACATCGATCTGTTCCAGGGCCACACCCACGTGAGCGAGCCCGAGCGCGACGCGTTCGCCGCGTTGGAGGGCGCCGGGCTCATTGACGTACTGCGTAAACGCGGCGTAGAGGGTTACACCTATTGGGACTACCAGCAGCTGCGCTTCCCGCGCAACGAAGGCATGCGCATCGATTTCGTCCTCGGCTCCGCGCCGTTTTATGACCTCGTGACTGACGCGAAGATCCACCGCAACGAGCGCAAAGGCGACGCGCCCAGCGACCACGTGCCGCTCAGTGTGGACCTGGCTATCCAGGGCGATGACGACGACCGACCTATGTTCTTGTAACGGTGTTGCCGCGTTGCGCTGCGGGCACCAAAGGGCGCGAACATTTAGGATCACTTCGTGGCGGACGTGATCGCGGATCCTGCGGATGAAGAGACAGAAGAGGCGTATGCCGTCGGGACTTCAGCCGTGGTCACTACAGCGTTCGAGCAGATCTTGCTGGCCGTCCACACCGGGGAGTTGCTGCCCGGCCAGCGCATAAGTGATGCCGCGCTGGCCGGGAAACTCGGGGTTTCGCGCACGCCTGTGCGTGAGGCGTTGCTGCGGCTGCGTGAGATCGGAGTTGTCGAGGCTTCGCCGAGTCGATTCACGCGGGTGGCGAATGTCACCCCACGCCAGACGGCGCAGGCCTTCGTGGTGTGGCATGCGCTCTATGGCGCGCTGCTCGACGAGGCGGTGCCCACAGCATCGGCCGACCTCGCCCCGGCGCTCGAGCGCGACCACGCGGAATTCCTTCGCAGCATGGCCGCACTTGACATCCAAGCTATCGCGACGGCGAACTTCACCTTCTACCAGCGGCTTCTCGGCGAATCACGCAACCTCACGCTGCAGCGAGCGATCACCTCGGTGGTGCACATCGTGCGCTTGGGCAGCTTGCACCTGCCCGACTACCTTGACTTCGCCATGCTCGCGAAGGCGCAGGCGTTGCTGATCACAGCGGTGCGGGGCCGCGATCTCGCCGCCGCTCACATCGCCATGTCATTTCTTAAGCGGATAGATATTCCCCAGGTCTGAACCGGCGTGCGTCAAAGCGCCCTTCTACGCAACTTTCGCGCGGTGTTCACAACCAAACGCCGCGATTGCGTGACTAGCCTCGATTTGGCGACGAATTTCGGGGGTGAGCCATGACGAACTCGAATGTCGACGACCTCGCCGCTCTCCCCGAATGGCAGCGTGTGAAAACCGCTGTGAGCGAGTTGCGTATGCTGCAGGCGCCAGATGGCAGCATCGTGGGCGATCACCGGATGGCCCGAAGGCACGTCATCGCAATTCGCGCCGAACTGCCCGCCTTCGCGACTCTCTTTCCGCACGACGCCGACTATCTGGCAGCCCTCGGCTCAGACTTTGCGCGCTGGAGTGACGGCGGCCTCGGCATCCCCGACTTCCTCGATTCGCTGCAGGCGTTCCAGCCGCAGCAGCACCGCATCGACGGGCTGCGCCACCTCGTGCTGTTCCCGATGTACACCCAGAATGGCAGTTCCTGCCGGCTCGTCGAGGCGGTGCTCATCGAAGTGATTTGGCCGGAGTTCATCGACACGCTGCAGGCCGGCGACTATTCGAACACCCTGTTCGTTCCAATCCGGTTCATCGATTTCACCGACGGTTACGACACGAACTCGGCGGTGCTGTTCCCTGAGACCGTGGCGATGCGCGAGATCCCCAGCTTCACCTGGGGGGCGATCTTCGCCGATCGCGAGGCCGCGCGCTTTCGTCGGGTCGTGCGCGCTGCATCCGAGATCACGAAACTCGAGCTGCCAGAAGCCGCCGCGCGAATGCTCGACGACCAGGCGCTCACCGAGCGCACTTTCGTCATGTGGGATCTCATCCACGACCGCACGCACATGCGCGGTGACCTGCCGTTCGACCCGTTCATGATCAAGCAGCGGATGCCCTTCTTCCTGTACTCCCTCGAAGAACTGCGCTGCGACCTCACGGCCTTCCGCGAAGCACTGAAACTCGCAAGCTCTGACGATCCTGCGACCGCCGAGCACGCGAAGCTCGTGCAGTACGCGGTGATATTCGACCGCATCTTTCGGTTCGCGCTCACCGGCGGCCGCATTCGCAACTACGACGGCCTCGGAGGCCAGCTGCTGTTCGCGTGGCTGCACCAGCATCACGTGCTGCACTGGACAGACACCCAACTCACCATCGACTGGCTCGAAGCCCCGGCGGCGGTCGTCGCACTGTCCGACGCCATTAACGACCTGTACTGGCATTCGATCGATCGCCCGAAGGTGGCGCACTGGCTTGCCGCATACGACCTCGTCGCGTCGACCCTCACGCCACATCCAGCGTCGAAGTGGGCGGTGCGCGACCTGCCGCTCGACGGCCCGCCGAAGGGATTCACCGATGCGGTACTCGATGACGAATTCCCGCTCTCGATGTTCTATGAAGCTCTCGGCAAGAAGATGGCGGTCGTAATCGAGTCGACGGCGGGTATCACGGCGTAGCGCACCGCGGTATCCGCCCATTGTCGGATGTGCCGCGCAACATTGATGGTTAGCGTGGTCAACATGGAGACATGGACACGCCCGAGGCCTGCGGCCGCTGGCTACAGTCGCGATGCGCTCAGTGCGGTAGTGCTTGCCGTCTCCGCGGGGTTATCTGCCGGGCTATACAACCGTCTTGGCATCTACACCGACCCCGCCCCGCTGTGGCTGAGCATCCTCGCAATCGCTGCGTACACGCTCCCCCTGGCGCTGCGACGACGATATCCCGTCGTGGTCGCGGTCATCGTCTCTGCCGCGTTCTTCGTCGCTGGCCAATTTCGGGTGCCAGAGTCGCTGTTCGTGAATATCGCCCTGTTCCTCGCGATCTACACGGTGGGCGCGTGGAGCAGCAATCGACGGCGGGCGATAATCGTGCGCGGCGCGATAGTGCTCTTTATGTTCGCCTGGATCTCGACGAACCTCGTGGCCACCATCGCCGATCCGGCGCTCATGCCGCACTACTCCCGGTCTGGAGTGTTCTCGCAACTGGCGGCGTTCGCCGTCATCCAGATAATTACCAACCTGCTCTATTTCATCGGCGCCTGGGTCTTCGGCAACGCCATGTGGGAGTCAGCGCGACAGCGCTCAGAGCTGGCGGATGCCGCGGCCGAACTCACTGCAGAACGGGAGTTCAGCTCGGCCCAGGCCGTCGCACTCGACAGGGTGCGCATAGCACGGGAACTCCATGACGTCGTGGCCCACCATGTCTCAGTCATGGGCCTTCAGGCAGGCGCTGCCCGCCGACTCATGCCGAGCGATCCGACTGCCGCATCGGGATCCCTCGAGATTGTGGAGAAGAGCGCGCGCGAGGCCGTGGACGAGCTACACCGGCTGTTGAGCACGCTGCGCGACGGCGACGGCGACACCGCTTCCACGAGTGTCAGCACGCGCAGGATTGCCCAGTTACCCGAACTCGTGGCCGCTGCCAGGGCCGCCGGTACTCCAACTGTGCTGCAGATAGTTGGCGAACCGTTTCCGCTCTCGGCCCTGACCGGTTTTACGCTCTATCGCGTCGCGCAGGAGTCACTGACGAACGTACGCAAGCATGCCGGCGCGAGCGCGAGCGCAGAGGTGCGGCTGCGCTATACCGAATCGGGAGTAGAGCTCGAGATTGCCGACACCGGCGGTGGCCGCGCCACGAATCGCCCCGCCGGCCTCGGGCAGCTGGGCATGCGCGAGCGCCTCAACGCCGTAGGCGGTTCCATCGAGTTCAGCCGCCGACGCAACGGTGGTTACCTTGTGCGGGCCGCGATTCCCCTAGCCGGGGCGACTTCATGATCCGCGTCCTGCTCGTCGACGACCAGGATCTCGTGAGGGCGGGGCTCCGCATAATCATGGGGAGCGATCCTGACATTGAGGTGATCGGTGAAGCAGCGGATGGTGCCCGGTCTGGATGGGCTGGCTGCCACCCGCCTGCTCGCCGCCGATCCATCGGTGAAGGCGGGCATCCTCATACTCACCACCTTCAATCGCGACGACTACCTGTTCGAGGCGCTGGCGGCGGGAGCGAGCGGATTTCTGCTCAAGACCGCGAGCGCTGAGAGTCTCATCGAGGCGGTAAAAGTTATCGCCAGGGGAGACGCGCTGCTCTCACCCGACGTCACCCGCAGCGTCATCAGAAAGTTCTCGAAGCCTGTTGCCGTATCGACGCCTGCCAGTGGGCTCACCGCTCGCGAGGCCGAGGTGCTCTCACACCTGGCTCGCGGGCTCTCAAACGCGGAGATCGCCGAACAGCTCTTTGTCGGTGAAGCGACGGTCAAAACCCACGTCTCCAAGATCCTGGTCAAGCTCGGTGTGCGCGATCGGGTGCAGGCTGTCGTCTTCGCCTACGACCAGGGAATCGCGCTGCCTCCGTCTTGAGCGCCTCCACCGTGAGGGGGAGTACTCGAGACGGATGCGCAGTGCGTGGCAACTGCGTAACGTCGATGTCATGACCACACTGCTCGAGGTGCACTCGGTTTCCCGCTCGTATGGCGACCGCCGCGCACTCAACGATGTCTCATTCAGCGTCACCGGCGGCCGCATCACCGGATTCGTCGGGGCCAACGGCGCAGGTAAGACCACGGCCATGCGCATTATTCTCGGCGTGCTCTCCTCCGACTCTGGCGAGGTGACGCTCAATGGTGCACCCGTCACCGCTGATCAGCGGCGGCGTTTCGGCTACATGCCTGAGGAACGCGGCCTGTACCCGAAGATGAAGCTCGCCGAGCAGCTTGTCTATCTGGGCCGCCTTCACGGGATGTCGCAAACCCAGGCCCGCGAGAGCGTCGACGTCCTCCTCGATCAGCTCACACTCACCGAGCGTGCAGACTCGACAGTCGAGAGCCTTTCTTTGGGAAACCAGCAACGCGCCCAGATCGCGGCGGCACTCGTGCACAAGCCAGAAGTCTTGGTGCTCGACGAACCCTTCTCTGGCCTCGATCCGATTGCTGTCGACTCCGTGCTGGCAGTGCTCAAAGACCGCGCGGCGGAGGGGATCCCCGTGCTGTTCTCCTCCCATCAGCTCGACATCGTCGAGCGCCTCTGCGACGAGCTCGTCGTCATCGCGGGTGGCGAGATTCGGGCCAATGGATCTCGCGAACAGCTACGCGCCGATCACACCAGCGCGCGCTACGAGCTCCAGCTCGCCGGTGACGCCGGCTGGCTGAGGTCAGAGCCGGGAGTAACTGTTATCGACTTCGACGGCGGATCCACCACCTTCGATGTCGACTCTTCGACTACCGCGCAGCGGGTTCTCTCTGCAGCAATCGCCAGGGGCGCAGTCGAAAGGTTCTCGCCTGTTGAACCAAGCCTTGCCCAGATCTTCAAGGAGGTAGTGAAATGACCAGCTACACCGCACCGACATTGCTGCAGGCAACAAAGCTCGTCGCGGAACGCGAGATCCGTACGCGGTTGCGCAGCAAGTCATTTGTCATCTCGACGCTGCTGCTCATGCTCAGCGTGCTCGCATCCATCGTTATCGGCACCATTGTGAGTTCGAACCCGACGCCGACAAAGGTTGCTGCCGTCGGCGCTGCGGCCGCGGCTGCGGAAGGCACGAACCTGTTCGACGTCACACGAGTCGATACCCTCGACGACGGCGAGAAGCTCTTGCGAAACGGGAATGTCACAGCGGTGATCACCGAGGGCAGCGGGGGGATCACCGTCATCGGCCTCGACGCACCGCCCAGCTCGGTTATCTCGGGCATGAGTATCGCTCCGACCGTGCAACTACTCAAGCCCGAGGGTAAGAACCCGTTTCTCATTTACATCGTCGCTATCGGGTTTGGGCTCGTGTTCTTCCTCTCGGCGATCACGTTCGGGCAGGTGATCGCCCAGAGCGTTGTCGAAGAGAAACAGACCCGCATCGTCGAAATTCTGCTGGCCGCAGTGCCGGCTCGCGCTCTGCTGGCCGGCAAGATCATCGGCAACAGCATCCTCGCGTTCGGGCAGATTATTGCTATCGCGCTGCTCGCTGGAGTCGCGCTGCTGGCTACCGGTCAAGACATTTTGCTTGCCGACATCGGCCCATCGCTCATCTGGTTTGTCGTGCTGTTCGCGGCAGGATTCGTCATGCTCGCCTCGCTCTACGCGGCAACGGCTGCTCTCGTCTCCCGGCAGGAAGATCTTGCTTCAGCGCTATCACCGGTCACCACCCTCGTGATGCTGCCCTACATTTTGGTGATTGTTTTCAACAACAACGACCTCGTACTCGGCATCATGTCGTACGTGCCATTCTCCGCGCCGGTCGGGATGCCCATGCGTGTCTTCCTGGGCACCGCACAGTGGTGGGAGCCGATAGTTGCACTGGCGGTTCTTCTGGCTACTACGGTCGCCATCACCGTCGTAGGAGCCCGCGTCTACGAAAACGGCCTTCTTCGCACCGGAGCCAAAGTGAAACTCGCAGAGGCACTCAAGGCCAACTGAACGGCAGAATGGTCTCGTGAGCCAACTGCACGATCCCCACTACCGCGGTTTCGCCAGTGACAACTACGCGGGCGCCCACCCCGAGGTGCTCGCGGCGATCGCCGATGCGAATGGTGGGCATCAGGTCTCGTACGGCGAAGACGCCTACACCGCTCGCCTGCAGGAGGTCGTGAAAGAGCACTTCGGCGACCGCGCCGAGGCGTTCCCGGTGTTCAATGGCACCGGCGCGAACGTCACCGCGCTTACGAGCCTGCTGCCGCGCTGGGGCGCCGTCATCGCGACCTCGACCGCGCACATCCACACCGACGAGAACGGTGCACCGGAGCGGATCAGCGGGCTCAAGCTGCTCACCGTGCCGACGCCAGATGGCAAGCTCACCCCCGATCTGATCGACCAGGAGGCGTGGGGGTGGGGCGATGAGCACCGGGCGCAGCCCCTCGCCGTCAGCATCACGCAGACGACCGAGCTCGGCACCCTGTACACGGTGGATGAGGTGCGCGCGATCGCCGACCACGTCCACGCAAAGGGAATGGCCCTGCACATGGACGGGGCGCGCCTGTCGAACGCGGCTGCGGCCCTGGGCGCCGGCTTCCGTGACTTCACGACTGATGCCGGGGTCGACATCCTGAGCTTCGGCGGCACGAAGAACGGGCTGCTGTACGGCGAGGCGATCATCGTGCTGAACCCTGACGTCTCAGAAGGGCTCATCTACCTGCGCAAGCTGAATATGCAGCTCGCCTCCAAGATGCGGTTCGTTTCGGCGCAACTTATCGCGCTTCTCAGCGACGACCTGTGGAAGCGCTCCGCCACCCACGCCAACTCGATGGCCGCACGCCTGAGGGCGACCCTGGCGGGGCTCGATGGCATCCAGTTCACCCAGCCCACGCAAGCCAATGCCGTGTTCGCCGTGCTTCCGCCGGGTGCCGCCGACAGGCTGCGCGTGAATTTCCGCTTCTACGACTGGAACGCGGCCACGCGCGAAGTGCGCTGGATGACCGCTTTCGACACCACCGAGGGTGATGTCGATGCCTTCGCTGCGGCCATCAAGGCCGAGCTCAGCGCCTGAGCGTGCGCTACGCTCCCCCTGTACTCGTCAGTGAGCAGAGCAGCTAGGGAGCCGGACAGATGTCAGACAACCCATTCGCGGGCCGCGATTTTGTGGGCCAGGAGTTCGCGGAAAATACCCCCGAGGGTCGGCCGCCGCGCGCCTGGGACTTCTTCCTGACGATTTTCTTCATCTTCATACTGCTCGTGCTGGCAGTGCTCTTTGAAGTGCTCGCGGCCGGACTCGCCGTCTCCACCATCACCTGCGCTGACTCGTCGATCGCCTGCAACTACACGCTGATCAGCGCGGGCTCGCTCGTGGCATTAGTCGGGATCCCCGTCGTCGCGCTGGCCGGGATCGTGCTGTCAATAGTGTGGATCGCCCGCCGGAAGGTGTCGTTCGTGATGCCGGTCATCGCCTCCGCGCTGGTAGTCGGCCTGTACCTACTCGGGTCCTGGGTCGTCGACCTGGCTGTGCCGGGGGCATAGCGCTACAGTGCCCCCGCGGCGCTCAGGGGCGCAGCAACACCTTGATCGCCCGGCGCTCGTCCATGGCGGCGTATGCCTCGGCGACCTCGGCGAGGGGTAGCTGCAGATCGAACACCGGGCTCGGGTCTAAGGTGCCGTCGAGCACCTCCGGCAACAGTTCGTCGATGTAGTTGCGCACCGGCGCGACGCCGCCGTTGACGCCGATGTTCGGGTAGAACAGCTCGCGGATCGGCAACTCCGACCCGCCGTTGGGCACTCCCACGTACCCGACCATCCCGCCGGGGCGCACTGACTTGATCGCCTGGTCCATCGACTCCTTCGTGCCAACGCACTCAAGCACGCAGTCCGGACCGATGCCGTCGAAGAGTTCTTTGATTCGCGCGATGCCTTCTGGCCCGCGCTCCTCGACGATGTCGGTCGCGCCGAACTTGCGGGCAACCGCCTGACGATCGGCATGCCGCGACATGGCAACGATGCGGGATGCCCCGAGCCGCTTCGCGGCAAGCACCGCGCAGAGACCCACGGCCCCGTCGCCCACAACGACGACAGTGCTGCCCTTCGTGACACCGGCAGACACCGCCGCGTGGTGACCCGTCCCCATCACGTCGGCGAGGGCGAGCAGGCCCGGGATGAGGTGCTCGGGCGGCAGCGACGGCGTCGCCACGAGTGATCCATCGGCGTGGGGCACCCGCACGCGCTCGCCCTGCCCGCCGTCTGCGAAGGAGCCGAGCCGGTCATCCGCGCCCCACCAGCCGCCGTGCAGGCAACTGGTGCTCACGCCATTGCGACAGTTGATGCAGGTCATGTCGCAGTCGTAGAACGGCGCGATCACGAAGTCGCCGACCTTGATCTTCGTGACGTCGGCACCGACAGCTTCGACGACACCGACGAACTCATGGCCGATGCGCTTGGCGCCGCGCGTCGGCACAACGCCACGGTAGGGCCACAAGTCTGACCCGCAGACGCAGGCCGCGACGACGCGGACAATGGCGTCACCGCCCGTGGAGAGCACCGGGTCTGCCACTTCTTCGAGCCGGATGTCACGTTCGCCATGGATAAGAGTCGCCAGCATGGTTTAAGCCTACGTCGCGGTGTAGGCCGACGTCGTGCTCAGGCGGGATTCATGCGAGTCACGGTGAGTGCGTCGTCGTCAGGCGTCACCCCGACGAGCACCGTGTCGCCATCGCGGATCTCGCCGGCAAGCAGCGACCTCGCAAGTCGATCGTCGATCTCACGTTGCATGAGGCGGCGCAGCGGTCGCGCGCCGTAGGCCGGATCGTATCCGCGCTCGGCGAGCCAGGTGCGGGCATCTGGGGTCACGGCGAGTTCGAGCCGTCTACCTGAGAGCCGCCGGGCGAGGCGTTCGATGTACAGCTCGACGATATGGCTGAGGTCATCCGTCGACAACGGAGCGAACACCACGATGTCGTCAAGACGATTGACGAACTCCGGCTTGAACGCCTGGCGCACCAGGTCGTTTACTGCGGCTTTCCGCTGCTCCCACGGCAGGTTCTGGTCGGTGATGAACTGGCTGCCGAGGTTGGAGGTCAGGATCAGGATCACGTTGCGGAAGTCGACTGTGCGGCCCTGGCCATCCGTGAGCCGGCCGTCGTCGAGCACCTGCAGCAGGATGTCGAACACCTCGGGATGCGCCTTCTCGACCTCGTCGAGCAGAATCACCGAGTATGGCCGCCGACGCACGGCTTCAGTGAGCTGTCCGCCCTGTTCGTAGCCCACATAGCCGGGAGGGGCACCGACCAGCCGCGAAACCGAGTGCTTCTCGCCGTACTCGCTCATGTCGATGCGCACGAGCGCCTTCTCGTCGTCGAACAGGTAGGCGGCGAGCGCCTTGGCGAGCTCCGTTTTGCCCACGCCGGTCGGGCCGAGAAAGAGGAACGAGCCGGTCGGACGGTCGGGGTCTGAGA
>JBDUDZ010000061.1:0-10960 GCA_040002635.1 Rhodoglobus sp. | reverse complement strand
TGTTCGCCTGCGACGAGTACGGCTATGTGCCAGACATGATCACCTGCGCGAAGGGCATGACGAGCGGTTACTCTCCCATCGGCGCAACGATCATCAGCGACCGGATTTACGAGCCCTTCAAGCACGGCACGACGGCGTTTTACCACGGTTACACGTTTGGCGGGCACCCGGTGTCATCCGCCGTGGCGCTCGCCAACCTCGACATCTTCGAGGAGGAGAAGCTCAACGAGCGTGTGCGCGCGAACTCGCCGCTCTTCCGCTCGACCCTCGAAAAGCTGAACGACCTGCCGATCGTCGGCAACGTGCGTGGTGACGGCTACTTCTTCGGAATCGAGCTGGTCAAAGACAAAGCGACGAAGACCACCTTCACCGACGACGAGTCAGAGCGCCTCCTGCGCGGGTTCCTCTCCAAGGCGCTGTTCGATGCTGGGCTCTACTGCCGCGCCGACGACCGCGGCGACCCCGTCATCCAGCTCGCTCCTCCGCTGACGATCGGGCAGCCCGAGTTCGATGAGATCGAGGGGATACTGCGCTCGGTGCTGACCGAGGCGTGGACCAAGCTCTGACCGCGTTCGTTTTTCAGGATCACCGGGGCTTCATGTGGTTATTCCACACGGAGGCGCTGTGAACCTGAAAACGGAGGCAGATTACCGCGGGCTGAGCTTCTGGCACGATACGGTTCCGGATGCCCTCGACCCCCGCCCCGCGCTGACGGGCGACCTCGACGTGGATGTCGCAATAGTCGGCGCCGGTCTCACCGGCCTGTGGACAGCGTGGTACCTGCTCGACCAGCAGCCGACGCTGCGCATCGCCGTGCTCGAGAAGGACATCGCGGGCTTCGGGGCGTCGGGCCGCAACGGCGGCTGGTGCAGCGCGCTGTTCCCCCGCTCGACCGCCTCACTCGAGCGCAGCCACGGCCGCGACGCCGCGCTCGCGATGCGCCGGGCAATGATCGCCACCGTCGACGAAGTTGGGGCGGTCGCCGCGTCGGCGGGCATCGACATCGACTACGCGAAGGGCGGCACGCTGGCCTATGCACGCTCGGGAGTCCAGCTCGCCGCGGCGAAAGCCGAGGTCGCGGAGGCGGCGAAATACGGCGTCGACTCCATCGAACTGCTTGCGCCGCGGGGCGCGGCCGGGGCGCTGGGGATCGCGTTCGACCGCAACTGCGCCCGCATCCATCCCGCCAAGCTCGTCCGCGGTCTCGCCCATGCCGTCGAGAAGCGCGGCGTGGTCATCTATGAGCAGACCGAGGTGCTCGGCTTTTCCCCGCACGCGGTCACCACGCCAACGGGCATCGTGCGCTGCGAGAAGGTCGTGGTTGCCACAGAGGGCTACGGTGCCTCGATGCGCGAGACGCATCGACAGGTGCTGCCGCTCTACTCCCTCATGATCGCGACTGAGCCGCTTCCGGATGCCACCTGGGACGAGCTCGGCATCGAGCACGGGCACACCGTCACCGACTATCGCCACCTTCTGGTCTACGGGCAGCGCACTGCAGACAACCGTTTCGCGTTCGGCGGACGGGGTGCCCGCTACCACTGGGGCAGCGCGATCCGTTCCCAGTACGACCGCGTGCCCGCGGTCTTCGAGCACCTCCGCGGCACCCTGCGCGACATGTTTCCCGCCATCGGGGATGTTGCTGTCACCCACGCCTGGGGCGGCCCGCTCGGCGTTCCCCGCGACTGGCACGCCAGCGCAGGTTTCGACCCGGCCACCGGGATCGCGACGGCTGGCGGCTACGTCGGTGACGGCCTGAGCACAACGAATCTCGCGGGACGCACCCTCGCCGACCTCATGACCGGCACCGACAGCGAGCTCACGCGGCTGCCCTGGGCGAACCACAGGTCTCCGCGGTGGGAGCCGGAGCCGCTGCGCTTCCTCGGCGCCAACGCGGGGCTCGTCGCCACGACCATCGCGGATGCCGAGGAACGAATCACCCGCCGCCCCTCGCTGGCTGCGCGCCTGGTTGGACCGCTCACGGGCCACTGATTGTTACCGGCAGGTTAACTTAGGTGACAAGTCCACTAAATCGGGAATGTATGAGGTTCACCGGCGCTTTCCCCATTCATGACAAACGCAACAGACCTCCACCCCGACTACAAGGTCGGCACGTGGACACTCGACCCCACCCACTCTGTGATCTCGTTCACTGTGAAGCACCTCATGATCTCGAAGGTGCGCGGCACCTTCGAGAAATTCGACGTGACGATTGTGACCGCCGAAGACCCGAAGGCATCCACTGTCGAGGCGACCATCGACGTGTCCTCGGTCAACACCGGCGTCGAGGCCCGCGACAACCACCTCCGCACGAGCGACTTCTTCCTCGTCGAGGAGCACCCCACGGTGACTTTCACGTCGACTTCCATCGATGGCGACCTGGCCTCGGGTGACTTCACGGTCACGGGTGACCTCACCCTGCGCGGCGTGACGCAATCCGTGGTGTTGAAGGGCGAATTTGGGGGCACGATCGAAGACTCGTACGGCAACACCCGTGCCGGCGCCTCGGCCAGCACCAAGATCAACCGCCATGACTTCGGCGTGAGCTGGAATTCCGCCCTCGAAGCGGGCGGCGTGACCCTCGGCGACGACGTCACGATCAACCTCGATCTGCAAGTCGTTCTGCAAAAGTAACGAACTCTCGACAATGGGCCGACAGCCCCCGCCGGTCGGGGGTTGTCGGCCTTCTGCGTTAGGTTTGCCGCCGTGACCGAGCGTTTGCCTAGTCTGCGTCGGCCCCCGCCGCCGCGAACTGCGCGTTGTAGAGACGGAAGTAGGCTCCTTCGGCCGCGAGCAATTCGGCATGGGTGCCCTGCTCCACGATCGCACCGGCTTCCATCACGAGGATGAGGTCGGCGTCACGGATTGTCGAGAGCCGATGGGCGATCACGAAGCTCGTGCGATTCGCGCGTAACGCCTTCATGGCGTGCTGGACGAGCACCTCGGTGCGGGTGTCTACCGAGCTCGTGGCCTCGTCGAGGATGAGGACACTGGGCCGGGCAATGAACGCCCGCGCGATGGTGAGCAGCTGCTTCTCCCCTGCGCTCACGTTCCCGCCCTCGTCATCGAGAACCGTGTCGTAGCCGTCCGGCAGTGAGTGGACGAAGCGGTCGACATAGGTGGCGCGGGCCGCGTCGAGCATGTCCTCTTCGCTGGCATCCGGCCTGCCATACATGATGTTGTCGCGGATAGTGCCACCGAATAGCCAGGTGTCCTGCAGCACCATTCCCATTCGGGAGCGCAGATCATCTCGGGTCATCGCTGCTATGTCGGTGCCGTCGAGGGTGATGCGCCCGGCATCCAACTCATAGAAGCGCATCATGAGGTTGACCAGCGTGGTCGTGCCGGCGCCCGTGGGCCCTACGATCGCGACGGTCTGGCCGGGTGCGGCCCGAAGAGACAGGTCGTGGATGAGCGGTGTGGCCGGATCGTAGGAGAACGATACGTCCTCGAACTCCAGTCGCCCGGTGCCCGCCGTCGGAGACTCGGCTGGCATCGGATCGCCCGACTGCTCGTCGGCATCGAGTAGTTCAAACACGCGCTCCGCCGAGGCGACCCCCGACTGCAGCAGGTTGGCCATTGAGCCCAACTGGCTGAGTGGCTGGGTGAACTGGCGCGAGTACTGGATGAATGCCTGCACGTCGCCAAGGGTCATCGATCCGTTTGCGACGAACAGCCCGCCGACCACGGCAATCGCGACGTAGACGAGGTTGCCGATGAACATCATTGCCGGCATGATGATGCCGCTCACAAACTGGGCTCCAAAGCTCGCGTCGTAGAGCTCGGTGTTCTTGGTCATAAAGCGCTGCTCGACCTCGCGGTGGCGACCGAACACCTTCACGAGGGCATGGCCAGAGTAGGCCTCCTCGATCTGTCCGTTCAGCGCGCCGGTGTGTGTCCACTGGGCGACGAACAGCTTCTGCGATCGCTTGGCGATGAGAGCTGTGACAACCAACGTCAGCGGGATGGTCACGAGCGCGATGAGTGCTAACAGGGGAGAGATGAGGAACATCATCAACAGCACGCCGATCACCGTGAGCAGCGAGTTAACGAGTTGGCTCAGCGTCTGCTGCATGCTCTGGCCGATGTTATCGACGTCGTTCGTGACTCGGCTTAGCAGCTCGCCCCGCTGCATCGTGTCGAAATAGCTCAGCGGCAGCGCATTGATCTTCTTCTCGATGTCTTCGCGCAGCGTGTAGACGGTGCGCTGCACTATGCCATTGAGCACGTAGCCCTGCAGCCAGGAGAAAACTGAAGCGAAGACATAGAGCAAAAGCACGAAACCCAGCACCATGGCGAGGGCGCTGAAGTCGATGCCGTGGCCAGGATTCAGGTTCATCCCGCCGAGCAGGTCTGCCTTTTGGTTGTCACCGGATGCCCGCAGGCCCGCAATCACTTGCGCCTTGGTAACTCCAGCCGGCAACTGCTTCGAGAAAACGCCGGAAAAGATGAGGTTCGTCGCGGTGCCGAGAAGCTTGGGCCCCACGACATTGAGCGTCACGCTCACAATCGACAGCGCGACTACCCCGATAACCCCTGCACGATAGGGGCGCAGGCGCCCAAGCAGGCGTTTGGCCGATGGCAGGAAATTCTGTGACTTCTCGACGGGCATCCCCATGCCGCCAAATGGGCCGCCGCCGCCGGGACCGCGGCGTGCGGGAGGGCGCTGCTGCGCGGTCGCGCTCATGCTGCTTCCTCGGCATTCAGCTGGCTGTTAACTATCTCAGCGTAGGTCTCGGAACTCGCGAGAAGCTCGTCGTGAGTTCCGCGATCCACCACCTCACCGTCTTCGATTACGAGGATCTGGTCTGCGTCGACGATAGTTGAAACGCGTTGGGCGACGATGATCTTCGTCGCGGCTTTTTCCGCTTTCAGTAGTGCCCGGCGCAGTTTCGCGTCGGTCGTGGTGTCGAGTGCGGAGAACGAGTCGTCGAAGACGTAGATTTCGCTGCGCTTGACCAGCGCCCGCGCGATCGCCAACCGCTGGCGCTGGCCGCCGGAGACATTGGTGCCGCCCTGGGCGATCACGGCGTCGAGACCATCAGGCATCTCGCGAACGAAGTCTGCCGCCTGGGCCGTCTCCAGCGCCGCCCAGAGCTCGTCGTCGCTGGCATCCGGCTTGCCGTAACGCAGGTTGGTCGCCACAGTGCCCGAGAAGAGGTATGCCCTCTGCGGCACGAGCCCGATCCGCCCCCAGAGTAGGTCGGCATCGAGTTCACGCACGTCGACGCCATCGATCAGCACTGTGCCACCCGTCGCGTCGAACAGGCGCGGCATGAGGTTGACGATCGTCGTCTTCCCTGCGCCGGTACTGCCGATGATCGCCGTGGTCTGCCCGGGCTTAGCCACAAAGCTCAGGTGGCTGAGAACCGGGTGTTCGGCGCCGGGGTAGCTGAACGAGACATCCCGAAACTCGACAAGTCCCTTCGTGGCCAGTGTCAGCACGGGGTTCGACGGCAGCACCACCGAGGTCTCGGTTGCGAGCACCTCAGCGATGCGGTCGGCCGAGACCGCTGCCCGTGGAATGAGGATCGCCATGAAGCTCGCCATCATGACAGCCATGAGGATCTGCACGATGTAGCTGAGGAAGGCGGTGAGAGCCCCGATCTGCATGCCGTGGGGGGCGTCGATGCGGAACGCTCCGAACCAGAGCACGGCGATGCTCGTCACGTTCATGACGAGGAGCACAACGGGGAAGACCAGGGCAAACAGGCGGCCCGCGCTGATGGCGGTCTTCGTGACATCCGAGTTCGCCTGGGCAAAGCGATAGGTCTCGCGGCCTTCCCGAACGAAGGCTCTAATCACGCGGATGCCGGTCAGCTGCTCGCGTAGCACTCGGTTTACCGTGTCGATGCGCGCCTGCATTAGGCGGAACAGCGGGACCATGCGCGAGATGATCAGGCCGATCGCCAGCAGCAGCACGGGCACTGCGACCACGAGAATCCACGACAGCTCAAGATCCTGCCGCAGGGCCATGATGACGCCGCCGATCGCAAGGATCGGTGCTGAGACGAGCAAGGTGCAGGTCATCAGCACAAGGATCTGCACCTGTTGCACATCGTTGGTTGTGCGGGTGATGAGCGACGGAGCACCAAACTTTGACACCTCACGCTCGGAGAACTCGCCGACGCGAACGAAGATCGCCTCACGCAGGTCACGACCAAGCCCCATGGCAGCCTTCGCGCCGAAGTAGGTAGCGGTGATCGCGGCCGCCACCTGCACAACTGTGATGCCAAGCATGATCATGCCTATAGACAGGATGTAGTTCGTGTTGCCCTTGGCCACCCCGTTGTCAATGATGTCGGCGTTGAGCGTGGGCAGATAGAGCGACGCAATCGACTGCGCAAGTTGGAACACGATGACGCCCACGAGCAGCGGCCAGTGCGGTTTGAGGAACCGCCAAGTTAGTTTGAGAATCACAAGCAAAACTTACGCGAAGATCTCCGAAATCTCTGCGACCTGATCGTCAGTCGGTGCCCATGCTCCCGCGGCAACATTGGCGACAAGTTGTTCGGGTCGTGTGACTCCGGCGATCACGCTGGTTAGCCCGGGCTGCGCCAGCAGCCAGGCGAATGTCGCCTGCAGCATGGTCACCCCGCTGTCAGCACACCACGCCGCGTACCGCTCGATGACGTCCCACGGGGCGTCATCGGCAACGTGAGGGCGCTGCCGAGCGATGCGGGAGTCGGCCGGCCGGCCGGTGCGGGTGAACTTGCCGGTGAGCAGGCCATTGTGCAGTGGGAAAAACGGGAGGAAGCCCAGGCCGAGCGCGCGGGCGGCGGGCAGCACGTCCGCCTCCACTTCGCGCGACAGGAGGCTGTACTCGTTTTGGGACGAGATGAACCGGGCCGTGCCTTGGGCGCGCGCTGCGGCATCCGCTGCCCTCAGCTGTTCGGCCGAGAACTGGGTGCTGCCGATGTAGCGCACCTTCCCCTCGCGCACGAGCTCGTCGAGTGCGGCGAGGGTCTCCTCGATTGGGGTGGCCGGGTCGGGGGTATGCAGCTGGTAGAGGTCGACG
Organism: Rhodoglobus sp.; assembly: GCA_040002635.1. Taxonomy (GTDB): domain Bacteria; phylum Actinomycetota; class Actinomycetes; order Actinomycetales; family Microbacteriaceae; genus Rhodoglobus. Next base: position 3,942 of record JBDUDZ010000061.1, on the reverse strand, counting down.
TGATCGGTCTGCAGCCGTTGCAGCGACCCCTCGATGGAGGCGCGGATGTAGCGGCGCGAACCCTTGGGCGTGCCGGGCAGTAGTCCGGTGTCGAAGTCGGCGTGCCCGAACTTAGTGGCGAGCACAACCCTGTCGCGTCTGCCGTTCATCGCGACGCCCATCAGCGTCTCGCTCTCGCCCGGTGACGAGCCGTAGATGTCCGCGGTATCAAACAAGGTCACGCCCAGTTCTAGCGCCTGGTCGATTACTGCCGTCGTGGCCTCTTGCGTCTGGGTCAGTGTGCCGGGCCTGCCGAAGTTGTTGCACCCGAGACCCACTGTGGAGACGAGTAACGAGGGATCGCCCAGGGGGCGCAACGTGATAGCGGTCATCGCCTAATACTGCCTCTTCTCCTCCCCGGCGTGGCACAGCCCGCTCCAATTCCCCTGTCCGAAAAGCGCCAGAGGAGCAGCGAATTCGGCGGCTACAGTCGAGCTATGTCCGCAACTGCTGCCGCGCCGTCCTCCGTCACCAATGCGCCTGCTTACCTCCGTCGCATCGACTCTCCCATCGGTCGCATCGAGATCACCAGCGATGGCGACGCAATCACGTCCCTGTCAATCGAGCGGGCGGGCGACCTGCCTTTGCGGCACCTGCCCGAGCGCAGCACGGGTGTGCTCGACCGCGCTGTTGCGCAGCTGGGTGAATACTTCGCCGGCGCACGCCACGATTTTGACCTGCCGGTCACATTGCAGGGAACGGAATTCCAGAGAGCAGTCTGGGCTCGTCTCCGAGAAATGCCGTTCGGCGGTGTCATGTCTTACGGCGAGATCGGTTCGGCGACGGGTCGGGCAACCGCGGGCCGCGCCGTCGGCGGAGCGGTTGGCGCAAATCCGATCCCCATAATCGTGCCCTGCCACCGGGTGTTGGGTGCCGATGGCCGCATTACCGGCTACAGCGGCGGCGAGGGAATTCCGACGAAGGTCTGGCTTCTCGACCACGAAGGAATCGCGCACAAGTGATGAGAGCCGACGTCATCGTTGGCGACGACGGTCGCGCCCGGTGCGGCTGGGTGGGCGTCGATCCCGAATATTCGCGCTATCACGATGAGGAATGGGGAATACCGCTGCACGGTGATCGCCCGCTATTTGAGAAACTGAGTCTTGAGGGTTTCCAGGCGGGCTTGTCGTGGATTTCTATTCTGCGTCGACGTGACGACTTCCGCGAGCTCTTCCACGGCTTCGACCCACTGCAGGTGGCGCAGATGACCGCGGACGACGTAGAACGCCTCGTACATGACGCCCGCATAATTCGCAATCGCGCAAAAATCCTCGCCACGATCAGCAACGCACGGGTAACTGTTGATCTCACCTCAGACGACCCTGGCGCTCTCGACAACCTGATGTGGAGCTTCGCGCCGCCACCCCGGAAGCGGCCCCTCAGCTCTCTCGCCGAGATTCCCGCCGTCACTGCGGAGTCAACGGCGATGAGCAAAGCCCTGCGAAAGCGTGGCTACTCGTTCGTAGGACCCACCACGATGTACGCCCTCATGCAGTCAGGGGGAATGGTGGACGATCACGTTCACGCCTGCTGGCGTGCTGCCTAAGCGGCCGCTGTCGCGGGACCCGCCGCAGAGCCATAACCGGCGAGCGGCGGCGGAAAGCCCGCCTGAGCGATGAGCTCTGGCCGGTAGACCTCAGCCTGACCGGCGAGCATGAAGGCCCAGACGAACGGCAGGAATATGCCCAACACCAGGAACGCGCCATCTTTGCGGAAAGCGATACCGGTGCGGTACATGCCGATGTACAGGAACACCGACGTCACGATGCCCGCATAGGGGATCAGTGCGAGCAAAGAGAGCCAGCCCGCCTGGCCACCAACCTCGAGCCACTTCCAGGTGTTATAGATCGGCACCCAGGCAATCCACGGCTCGACGCCGACCTTTGCGAAGAATCGAGACAGCGCGATAGCCATCAGCACGTAGAACGCGAGCACGAACAGGAGCGAGACAACAATTATCACCCCGTAGATTGCGAAGATGATCCCATAGGCGGCGTCGTAGTTGTTGTCCATACCCCTCAGACTACGAGATCGAGCTCCCCCACCGCGCCCATCGACAATCGGATGCCGCAATCAGAAGCCCAGGCAAGTAGCGACTCGACCGTGCCATGGTCGATCCCGCCCTCGCATACCGCGCGCGCGAACTCGCCCTTGCCCTTCTTGTTGAAGTGGGTGAGCGCGGTGCGTCGGCCCCGCTCATCCTCTGCGAACACCCGGAGATACCACGAGCCCGCCGGCGCCGGACCGAGTGCAACATACGATTCGGATCTCAGGTCTAGCAGCAGTGCATCGGTGCCAGTCGAGAGTGTCGCAACAAGTTGCGCCGCAACCGGGGCCGCCCAAAGCTTGCGAAGGGACACGTGCGGCAGCCGGGAGTTGTGGGATAGACGGTATGCAGGGATCGGGTCATCCGCGCGCAGCAAGCCGAATAGCGCTGAGCCGATAAGCAGATGCCGACCGGCGAAGATTCGCGCGGCGGGCGAGAGCGTCGCGACATCGAGCCCCTCGTACAGCACTCCGGTGTAGCGCTCGACCGCAGGCATCACCGCAGAGCTACCGAGCACCCGATTGCGATCAATCTCAAATCGCTGGCTCGCGCCTAAGCGCAGTCCCACCGCGGCGGCCCTCAGGTTGCGCGACAGGGTGCGCAGCGCGGCTATGGCCGTGCGGCGTTGCGGGGTGAGCTCGGGAAAGCCGAGCGCGGCGAGGTCGAGCATCGTGCCATCCGCGCCCCCCTCCCGTTTGGTTTCGGAAGGAGGCAGGATCAACAGCAATTAGCCCTCGAGGAAGGCGATTGCGCGGTCGACGTTCGCGCCGAGGGGCTCTACCGAGTCGAGGGTGATGCGCGCTACTGTCGCGCTCGGCCCGCTCCACTGCGCGTAGTCGTCGAAGCTCTGCTCCACAGCGTTCCAGGTGAGCTGGATGTGCGGCATACTGCGGCGCCACTGTTCGATCCTGCTGCGGTGCAGTTCGGGATCTGAGCAGATAACCTCGATGAATTTGAGTGGTTCGTTAAGCCGATTCGCAAGCGAGACCCACTGCTCGCGGGCCGGTGCCACTGCGTTCACGGCGTCGACCATCACCCCGGAGCCCGACTCGAGCACCCGCTGGGCAAGCGTTTCGGCGACAAGGTAGGCCGCGAGCCCGGTCGGTTGATCAGCATCGATACCGGCCTGAAGGATCGCGGTCTCGATCGGGTCGACAGACACCAAGGGTATGCGCAAGCGCGCAGCGACAACTTGACCGATCGTCGACTTGCCTGTGCCGGGCAACCCGGCCATCGCGACAAACACTCTCAGGCCTGGCTGGTCAACTCGGCATCGCGCGCGACGATAGTTACTGTGTCGTGCTCCATCGACAGGAACCCATCGTTGGCAGTCGCCGTCACAAGCGTTCCTTCGAGGGTGGTCACCCGCACCTCGCCGGGGGCGAGGATGGCGAGGATCGGCTCGTGACCGGCAAGAAGGCCGATCTCGCCGATCATCGTACGCGCGATGACCTGCCGCGCCCGGCCAGACCAGATTTCCCGGTCGGCCGAGACGACACTGACGGTGAGGTCAGCCACGGCTAGCCATTCTCCTTCTGAATCTTCGCCCACTGCGCTTCGACATCAGAGATAGCGCCGACGTTGAAGAACGCCTGCTCGGCGACGTGGTCGAACTCGCCCTTGGTGATTGCATCGAACGACTCGATTGTGTCTTTCAGCGGCACAGTCGACCCTTCTACACCGGTGAATTTCTTCGCCATGTAGGTGTTCTGCGAGAGGAACTGCTGGATGCGGCGCGCACGCGACACTGTGATCTTGTCTTCTTCAGAGAGCTCGTCCACACCCAGAATCGCGATGATCTCCTGCAGTTCCTTGTTCTTCTGCAGGATCGCCTTGACGTTCGTGGCAACCCGGTA
>JBDUDZ010000060.1:0-11107 GCA_040002635.1 Rhodoglobus sp. | reverse complement strand
CCAGGGCGGCTAGACCCAGGCGCGGCCACCTCGCCCCGTCGACTGGCTTTCAACCGGCGAGGCCGGCGAACTTCTCGATGTCGGTGGTGTTCCCGCTCACGATGATCACATCCTCAGCCGAGATAACCGTCGACCCTGTGGCATAGGTGAAGTCGTTGCCGGCAGACTTCACGCCGATCACAGTCACCCCGTACTTGCGACGGAGGTGGGCCTCGTCGAGCGACAAGCCTTGCACCGGTTTGGGCGGATGCATTTTCACTATCGCAAAGTCGTCGTCGAACTCAATGAAATCGAGCATCCGGCCGCTCACGAGGTGGGCAACGCGCTCGCCCGCCTCGGCTTCGGGATAGATGACGTGGTGAGCGCCGATTCTTGACAGGATCTTGCCGTGCGATTTGCTTATCGCCTTCGCCCAGATTTGCGGTATCTCCAGGTCGACAAGGTTCGCAGTGATGAGCACGCTCGCCTCGATTGACGAGCCGACAGCAACCACGGCGATCGAGAAGTCCTGGGCTCCGATTTGGCGAAGCGCATCGATGTCGCTCGCATCGGCCTGCACCGCATGGGTGACCCGCTCCGACCACTTTTGCACGAGCCCGATATCGGAGTCGATCGCGAGCACCTCGCGGTCAAGGCGGTGCAGCGTGCTCGCCGTCGATGAACCGAACCGTCCCATTCCGATGACGATGACGGGTGCGTTCTGGAGGATTGTCTTAGCCAACTATCGGCCTCTCTTCCGGTCTCTTGAACAATCGCGGATGCTGGCTGGCTGCGAGGGCCGCGGCGAGAGTGACGGTGCCGATGCGCCCAAAGAACATTGTCGCCGCGAGCACGTACTGCGCGGCATCCGAGGAGTGTTCGGTGAAACCAGTAGACAGGCCGCAGGTCGCAAAAGCACTGATCACATCGAACAGAACATATTCGAGAGGCTCTTTGCTGATCGAGAGCAGCACGATTGTGGAGACGGCGACGGTAGTTGCCCCCCACAGCACCACGCTGACCGCCAGCCGCAGCACGTCGACCGGGATGCGCCGCTCATACGCTTCGATGTCGTCATGGCCGCGCGCTTCGGCGAGTGCGGCGAGGAAGAGCACGGCGAGAGTTGTCACCTTGATGCCGCCTGCGGTTGACGCTGACCCGCCCCCGATGAACATCAGCATGTCGGTGACCAACAGGCTGGAGCCATTGAGTTGGGAGACATCGATGGTGGCGAAGCCCCCGGATCGGGACATGCTCGACAGGAAGAAGCTCTGCAAGACCCGCTGGCCAACGTCGAGGTTGGCGAATGTCCGGGTGTTTCCGGCTTCGAGGAAGAAGTAGGCGATAGCTCCCAGCACCAGCAGCGCCCCGAAAACCAGCAGCGTGATTTTGACATGCAGCGACCAGCGCCTGGGGCGGCGAAGGTTGCGCGACAGAACGTAGATCACCGGGAAACCTATCGCGCCTGCGGTGACCCCGATCATCATGACGATGAGGAACCAGGCGTCGTGGGAGTAGGGCGCGAGACCCTCGGCGGTAGGCACGAAGCCGGTATTTGTGAAGGCCATCGCCGAGAGGTAGATCGACTGCCACGCTGCATCCAGCACGGGCGTGCCCTGGATAAGCATCCGCGGGAACAGCAGGAGCGCAACCCCGAGCTCGATCGTGATCGCGCTGATCGCGACTGTCAACAGCAGGTTGCCGGTGTCGCCGAGCCGAACTGCCTGTCCCTCTGCCACCGGCCCCTTGCGCAATCTCAGGGGGTTGGCGTCTCCCGCCGCGAGCAACTTCTGCTGCAGCCCGAGTCGGCGGCTGATGACGAGCCCGAGAATCGACGCGAGGGTCAGCACACCGATACCGCCGATCTCGACACCCAGGAAGATGACGCCGTGGCCGAACGGAGACCAGTAGGTGGCCATATCGACCGTGGCAAGCCCGGTGACGCAGATCACCGAAACCGCGGTGAACAGCGCATCTACCAGGGGTGCGCCCCGGCCTGAGGTTGCAGAGATCGGCAGTGACAGCAGCAGCGTAAACACCAGCACGAGCAGGGCGAATACGACAATGGCAAACCGTGCAGGGGTCGCCGCGACGAAGGCTTCGATGGCCTCGCGGATCCGCACGGCGAGATTGTCGCGCGTCACCGGCTTGCCGACAATCGTCACTTCGCCTCCCCGCGTGGGCCTCTCGATCAGCTTGTCATGGTACTGGCTGGCACGCGCGGCTAACCTGTTGCAATGGCCGACATCTTTGACGTGATTGCCGACTCGACGCGACGCGATGTGCTCGCCGTGCTTCTTGAGCGCTACGTATCGGTCGAGTCAGACACTGGCGAGATCAGCGTGGGCGACATTGTCGAGCATCTGGGGCTCACTCAGCCCACCGTGTCAAAGCACCTTAAGGTGCTGCGCGACCATGGCCTGGTCTCGGTGCGCGAAGACGGCCAGCACCGCTACTACAGCCTTGACTCGAGCCCGCTCGAAGACGTCGAAGACTGGCTCGTGCCCTACCTGAGCGCAGACTTCTCTGCCGACGAATTGGATGCCGCTGCGGAGGGCTCCGCCGCATTCGCAGCCTGGTCGGGCGCTGACGTAGGCGACACGATCGGTCGGCGGATCGCTGAGGGGTCACACCAGGCCCGCTCCGTCATCCAGGATGCCTCGGAGAAGGTGGCTCGTCGCCTCCCGAGGCGATTCACTCGCGGTCGCTGAACCCCCGTGCACGGGGTGGACAGCGGCTCACACCAGCCCCTAGTGTTACCGATTAGCACTCCAGTAACACCTGTCCGGCGTGCACGGGACCTCTAAGGGGCGGCAATGGCACGGGATCTCACCGATGTGCGCTTCCTCACCGTCGCCGAGGTCGCCGAGATGATGCGTGTATCGAACATGACTGTCTACCGACTTGTGCACTCAGGAGAGCTTCCGGCCGTGCGCTTCGGTAGGTCGTTCCGCATCCCGGAGTCTGCGGTGCAGGCAGCAATCCAAACCCCGAACTCCCAGGTCGGCTGAACCGCAGTTGGGGTCGAGCGTTTTCGGCTCATAGCGCGACGCGCTAGACTCGCCCAGTACATTTTCCGCGGTTCTGAATTCGGACCGGTCGGTCCATCAGAAACCAGTGAGGTAACCCATGGGTTCAGTTATCAAGAAGCGCCGCAAGCGGATGGCTAAGAAGAAGCACCGCAAACTGCTGCGCAAGACGCGTCACCAGCGTCGCAACAAGAAGTAGCGCGCAGGAGCTGGGAGAAACGCGCCAGCGTTTCCGCGACGCCAGCGCCGAAGGTGCCTGCGACTGAGGTTTCTAGCGGGCCCGTCTCACCGCGCGGGCTTCCTTCTTTACTTTCTTCCGCGCATCCCGAATGCTTGACCGCTTGAGCGGCAGCACCGTCCAACCCTCGTGTCGGGCGTGCGCGAGCAACTTCGCGTCTGGGTTTACTACCACCCGGTTGCCGACAAGCGTGAGCAGCGGGATGTCGTTGCTCGAATCTGAATAGCCCCAGCAGTCGGCGAGGTCGACGCGCAGGTCGGTGGCGAACTTTAGGGCGACGGCGGCTTTCTCGTCGCCGTGGATTACATGGCCATCAAGTGCCCCGGTGAATACGCCATCGAGCGCCTGCACCCGCGTTCCGATCGCGCCGGTGAGCCCGAGCCGGTCAGCGATCACCTGTGCGACGAGTTGTGGGGTCGCCGTGATGAGCCAGACCTCGTGGCCCTTGGCAAGGTGCTCCTTGGTGAGCTCGACAGTCTCGGGCCAAAGCTTTGGCGCGAAGTGCTTGTCGTAGATGTCTTCGGCAAGCAGAATCAGCGCATCTTCGGTGTGCCCACCAACCAACCCGAGAGCACGATCTTTTGCGGTGGCAAGGTGCTCCCGGTTCTCTCCGACAGCCAGGAAGCGAAACTGGTGCCAGGCGAACAAGGCGATATCGCGCCAGGAGATAAGGCCCCGGCGGAAGGCTTCGCGCCCCACGTAGTAGACACTCGCACCGCGCATCAGGGTGTTGTCGACGTCGAAAAAGGCAATGATCGGGCGATCGCTGGGGGGAAGCGGCGCTGCGTCAGACATCACGGAATAGTCTATGGTCGTGCCCCCAGCCCGCCTGACTCTCCTCGGCAAGCCGGGGTGTCACCTGTGCGATACGGCGAGGGATGTCGTGGGCTCGGTGCTCGCGCAGCTGCCGGCCGAGGCATCCGTCAGTCTTGAAGAGCTGTCGATCCTCGACGATCCCGGGCTGAACGATCGCTACTGGGACGAAATCCCTGTGCTGCTGATCAATGGCGCAGTGCACACCATCTGGCGGGTCGACCCCGACCGGCTTCGCGAGTCGCTATTGGAGGCAACAGCATGATCACCCACATTGTCGCGTGGAAAGTCAACGTCGAAGACGAGGCGGGCAAGGCCGCGGCGGTCGCTGCCATCGCGGGAGCACTTGAGCCGCTGGTCGAGGTAATCGACGAACTTCTTGATCTAAAGGTGTTCGCCAATTCGGTCGATGTCGACGGCAACTCTGACGCGGTGCTCGTGTCGCACTTCAAGAATGCCGCCGACCTGCGCACCTACATCGATCATCCCGCGCATCAGGCGGCAGTAGTGGTGGTGCGCGCTAACACGGCAGGTCGCGCGGCAATCGACTTCGAGTCTTAGACCGCTTTCGCCTGCACCGGCACTGGTCCGGTCAGGTTCTTGGCGATGGCGTCGCGCTCGGCGTGCAATGACGCGATAGTCGATTGCTCGAGACCGGGCTGCACCATGTCGCTGAACGGGTTGCCCATTCCGCTTTTCGCGTGCACGAGTTCTGCGTAGACGCTCGCGGCGGCAGCGACCTGTGCGCTTGCACGCTGGGCTTTCTTGAGCGAAACTGCATGGCCTCCGACGATGTCGGCATGCTTGTTCAGCGCCTTCTTGAGGTCTTTCAGGGCACCGTCGATTTTCCTAGACATGGGGTTATCTTGCCCCATGAAAGTTAACGACTGCCAGAGCGGATTCCCAGCCTCGGCTGGACGCCGGTTAGGAGTCGTCTACGACCACGGCGTCAGCGGCGTTTTTGCGCACCGACTCGATACCGTTGAGAGCGCTCGCTTTGGCGGCATAGCCCTCTGAGATGGCGATGACCTCACCATTGCCGGCCTTGAGGGCGAAGCGGTACTCGCCCTTTTTGTCTTTGGTGATGACGAACTTTCCAGCCATATGGGCCAACTCCCTTGTTGCGTCTTCTCGCGCGCTGTTCGGCGGTGGAGCAATCCTATGGCTCTGGGGCCATGACACGCCCGACCAGATTTAGGGTGTCAGGCGGGTCGGACCGCGGAACAGGTAGGTGGCCTCGCGCAGGTTCGGCAGGTGCAGCATCAGCATGAGCACGCGGCTCAATCCCATGCCGAAACCGCCGTGCGGCGGAGTGCCGTAGCGGAAGAAGTCGAGGTAGAAACCGAGCTCCTCCGGGTCGAGACCCTTCTCCACCGCGTTGGCGGTGAGCTGCTCGATCCGGTGCTCGCGCTGTGCTCCGGTAGAGATCTCTACCCCGTTGAAGATGAGGTCGTAGCTGTTGGTGAGGCCAGCGTCATCCGCGTGCCTCATGTGATAAAACGGCCGGATGCTGGAGGCGTAATCGGTGAGGAACACGAACTCGTGCCCGAACTTCTCTGCGACGTAGGCGGCGATCTGGCGCTCACCCTCCGGGTCCATGTCGTCGTCGTGGCGGGGCACCTCGTAGCCGCGCTCGGCGACGATCCTTTTCGCTTCGGCAAGCGGGATGCGCGGGAAGGGCGTCGTCGGCACCGTCACCTCCACGTCGAACAGGGCCTTGATCTCGTCGCCATGCTTCGCCTTGACCGCGGCGAACCCGGCGACGAGCAGCTCTTCGTGCAGCGTCATGACGTCTTCGTGCGAGTCGATCCAGCTGATCTCGCTGTCGACGCTCGTGAACTCAGTGGCGTGGCGGCTCGTGAAGCTGGGGTCGGCGCGGAAGGCCGGACCGATCTCGAAGATCTTGCCGAAGCCGGCAGGCTGGGCCATCTGCTTGAAGAACTGCGGGCTCTGCGACAGGTAGGCCTTGCCCTCGAAATAGTCGACCTCGAAGAGCTCGGCCTTCGACTCGCTCGCGCTGGCCATCAGCTTGGGGGTGTGCAGCTCGATGAAGTCGTGCTCGACCCAGTAGCTGCGCCAGGCGTGCTCGAGGGTGGTCTGGATGCGAAAGATGAGCGCGTTCTTCGGCTGGCGCAGATCGAGGAAGCGCCAATCCATGCGCTTGTCGACGCCCGAGTCGTCGGCGATCGGGGTCTCGGGGATGGCGGCGGCCGCGACATCCAGCGCGGCAAGCTTGATCTCGACGCCGCCAAGCTTGACCCGCTCGTCGTGCTTGAGCTCGCCGGTCGCGGTGAGGAAGGTGCCCTGCGCGAGTGCGGAGATCGCGTCGCTGAGCTCGTCGGCGACGGTGTTGCCGTCGGCGTCTGAGATGCGCGGGTTGACCAACTGCACCGCACCGGACTCGTCGCGCAGCACGACGAACTGCACCTTCTTCTGGTCGCGCACGGTCTCGACCCACCCCGACACTGAGGTCGGCCCGTCGGTCGCTGCGGCAAGGTTCTTGATGAGGGTGCGTGTGGTCACGGTTCCCGAGTTTACTTGGGCGTCACATCTTCCCCGCGGGCACCGGTTTAGTGCGTGCCGGTTTTCGAGTGTCAGTTCGCGCCAATGTTCGCGCAAACTGACATACGGAAACACGCTCGGCGGGGTCACAGGTGCGGCGAAAGTAGACTTACCCGGTGCCCGCAGACCTCATCCACCTCGTCCGGCACGGTGAGGTGCACAACCCCGACGGCATTCTGTATGGCCGCATTCCTGGGTACCACTTGAGCGAGCTCGGTCAGCAGATGGCGGATGCCGCTGCCGCGAGTCTCGCCGGGCATCCTGTCACCGCGCTCTACGCCTCCCCACTGCAGCGCGCGCAGGAGTCGGCGCAGCCCTGGTCGCAGCGTTTCGCGCTGCCCGTTGTGACCGAGGAACGGATCATCGAGCCGCACAATTGGTTCGAGGGCAAGAGCATGAAGAAGGCGATTCGCGAGCCCAGGTCGTGGCCGCAGTTGCGTAATCCCATGAAGCCGAGTTGGGGCGAACCGTTCAAGGATGTCGAGAATCGCATGCTCGCCGCGGTGTCCGACGCCTGGGCCGCTGCCGATTCGGGCGAGGTCGTGATGGTCAGCCACCAAATGCCGATCGTGATGGTGGCGCGCTCGGTGAAGGGGATGCGACTGCCGCACGACCCACGAAAGCGACGCTGCACCCTGTCGAGCATCACCACCCTGCGGCGTGAGGGCGACCACTTCGTCGAAGTGGGATACGCCGAGCCGGCGGCCGCCCTGCTCGAGCACGCCGCCGACTTCGGAGCAGTGTGATGGCCGCGCGCAAGCTCCTCGCGATCGGCGCGATCGCCATGCTCGCACTTGCGGGCTGCACGCAAGACAAGCTCGCCGACCAGTACGCATCCGGTTCGGGCCAGGGTTACGTGTCGGGCGACGGGGCGAACACTGAGATCCCGCCAACCAGCCGGGATGCGGCAATCACGTTCTCGGGCAAAGACCAGTCTGGCGATGGCGTCTCGAGCAAGGCCTATGCGGGCAAGGTCTATGTCGTCAACTTCTGGTACGCGGCGTGCCCGCCCTGCCGGGCTGAGGCATCCGACTTGGAGACGCTCAGCGAGAAATACACCGACGTGCCGTTCCTTGGCGTCAACATCAGTGACGACGCAGACACCGCGAAGACTTTCATGGCGACGCACGACCTCAAATACCCATCCATTCTCGACGGGCAAACCGCGTCGGTGCAGCTCGCGTTCGCGGGCGCTGTCGCTCCCAACGCGGTCCCGACCACTGTCGTGATGGATCGCGAAGGCAGGGTTGCCGCGCGCATCTCAGGGCTGATCCGCGACCCGATCATCCTGTCTGGGATGATCGACCGGGTCGTCGCCGAGACCGCGAAGTGAGCGGGGCAGCCAGGTGAGCGACCCGATCGGCGAACTGGTGCTCGGCGGAAACCTCGCCATCGCGATCCCCATCGCGATGCTCGCCGGCCTCGTCTCGTTCGCCTCACCCTGCGTGCTGCCGCTGGTGCCGAGCTACCTCGCCTACGTCGGTGGTTTCAGTTCGATGGGTGGCACCGACGCCGAGCGTAAGAAGGGCCGCAGTCGACTGCTGCTCGGCGTGCTGCTGTTCATCCTCGGCTTCAGCCTCGTGTTCGTGACCTTAGGGGTGCTGTTCGGCACTGCCGGCCTGTTGCTGCGCCCGTGGTTGGATCTCATCCTGCGCATCGCGGGCGTCGTCGTGATCATCATGGGGCTGGTCTTCATTGGTCAGGTGACGTTCGCGCAGCGCACGATTCGGCCCAGCTGGAAGGTCGCGACCGGGCTCGTCGGTGCACCGCTTCTCGGCATCGTGTTCGGGCTCGGCTGGGCTCCGTGTGTCGGCCCCACCCTGATCGCCGTCTACGCCCTAGCGGTAGACGCCGGCAATCCGGGTCGAGGCGCACTGCTCGCGGTCGCGTACTGCCTGGGGCTGGGCATCCCGTTCCTGCTCGTTGCGCTTGGGCTCAACTGGGTAACCGGATCGGTCGCCTGGCTCAAGCGGCACATCCGGTTGATAAACATCATCGGTGGCGCGCTGCTCATCGTCATAGGGGTACTGATGGTCTCCGGGCTGTGGCGCATCGCCATCTCCAACCTCGGGTCGGTGATCGATGGCTGGGCGCCCCCCTTCTGATTCGCCTTCTGAGCGCCAGAGTGAGCTACCGGATGAGACCCGTCCGCAGGGCCACTTCGACGCGCCCGAAGCGATAGTTCAGCCTCGCCTGGGTTTCTCGGGCTACGTGCGGTTCTTCTGGCGACAGTTGACGAGCATGCGCACCGCACTGTTCCTGTTGTTGCTTCTCGCGTTGGCCGCGATCCCGGGCTCGCTCGTGCCGCAGGTGAGTTCTGACCCCAACGGCGTCATCCAGTACAAGGCAGCCAACCCCACGCTGGCGCCGATTCTCGACAAGCTTGGGGTGTTCACCACCTACTACTCGGTGTGGTTCTCGGCCATCTACCTGCTGTTGTTTATCTCGCTCATCGGCTGCGTGATCCCGCGCACCAAGCATCACTTCGACGCCCTGCGTGCCCGCCCGCCGAAGACGCCCGCCCACCTGGCGCGTCTCGAAGGTTTCACCGTCCGTGACTCGACCGCTGACGCGACGACGGCAGTGTCATCGGCGCAAACGCTGCTTAAGCGGCTTGGGTATCGCACAGAACGATATGGCGATTCCGTGAGCGCCGAGCGTGGTTACCTGCGCGAGACAGGCAACCTGGTCTTCCACACCGCCCTGATCGGCGTGCTCATCACCGTGGGCATCGGCGGCGGCTTCGGCTACACCGGCCAACGCGTGGTTGTCGAGGGCTATGCATTCAATAATTCGCTTGCCAGCTACGACTCGTTCAACCCCGGTCGATTCTTCAGCGATGCCGCGCTGCAGCCCTACTCAATCGCCTTAGACAAGTTCACCCCGGTCTATGAGGAGAAGAACCAGAACGCACTGGGCCAGGCCATTGACTACACGGCCGACGTCACGACCACGTTGCGCGGTCAGAAGCCGCAGAAGCAGGTCATCAAGGTGAATTCTCCGCTCGAGATCGGCGGCACGCAGGTCTATCTGCTGGGCAACGGCTACGCGCCGGTGATTACCGTTCGCGATTCCGCGGGAGCGGTTGTGTTCTCACAGCCGACCGCCTGCCTGCCGCAGGATGCCGTGCTCACGAGCATCTGCATAATCAAGGTGCCCGACGGCCTCAAGCAACAGATTGGCATGATCGGCTTCTTCTACCCGAGCGCGGTGCCGACCGCGGATGGCGGGCTGGCCTCGAGCTACCCCGACCTGGTCAACCCGATCCTGAGCCTCAACGTCTATACCGGTGATCTCGGCCTCGACAACGGCAAGGGCAGCAACGCCTACGCACTCAACACCGATTCTCTTACCCAGGTCGCGGGGATCGATTCGGTGACAAAGGCACTCCGCCTGGGCCTGGGCGACAAGGTCGACCTGCCGAACGGGCTGGGCAGCATTGAGTTGAGCGACATCCCGCGCTTCACTTCGCTGGATGTGCACCACGATCCCGCGCAGGGCTGGGTGCTGTTGTTCGCGATCCTCGTTGTTGCCGGGCTGCTGACGAGCCTGTTCATTCCGCGCCGCCGGGTGTGGGTGAAGGCGGTCGTGGGCAAAGGCGGAAAAGTTAACCTCGAATACGCGGGCCTGGCCCGCGGCGACGACCCCGCTCTGACCGCCGCCGTCGAGGAGATCGCCGACCGGCACTCCCAGCAACTGAAGGCTTAGGGTGGGGACGTGACCGACACACTCGCTTCATATTCACTGCTTGCCGTCTATTCGGCCATGGTGATCTACGCGCTCGCATTCATCATGTTCACGCTCGACCTTGCGCGGCGCTCAGCGCCAGCCCCGGTGCGTCTCGAGGCGCCGGCGGCCGCTTCAGCATCTGCCGCCTCAGCGATGGGCGGCTCAACCCGTTTGCTCGAGCGGTTGGCGACGGATGCCCCGGCCGCAAGCCAGCCGAAAGGCCCCCGCTACCTGCGGGCCGCCATGGCGCTCGCGGTTCTCGGCTGGGTGTTGCACGTGTCTGCGGCAATCCTCCGTGGAGTGGCCGCCGGTCGCGTGCCCTGGGCGAACATGTTCGAGTTCACACTCACGGCAACCGCGATAATCATTGGCGTATTTCTCGCCGTGCAGTTCTGGCAAGACCTGCGCTTCCTCGGCGCGTTCGTCACCGGCTTCGTGCTGCTCGCGCTCGGGATCGCATCCACGAACTTCTACGTCGACGTTGTGCCGCTGCCGCCGGCACTGCAGTCGGCCTGGCTCGTGATCCATGTCTTCGTGGCATCCCTCGGCGCTGGGTTCTTCGCGCTTGGTGCCGCCCTCTCGGCGGTGCAACTGCTGCAGGCCCGCCGAGCCGCGGGCAAGGCCGTCCGCCTGCGCTTCCTCGACACCCTGCCCACCGCCGAGAAACTCGAGAATCTCGCTTACCGCGTGATTGTCGTCGGCTTCGTGTTCTGGACGTTCACCCTCATCGCCGGCGCCATCTGGGCCGAGCACGCCT
>JBDUDZ010000059.1:0-11255 GCA_040002635.1 Rhodoglobus sp. | reverse complement strand
TCTGGGGGGCTCGCCTCACCTTCAACTTCGCCCGCAAGGGCGGCTACACCGGCGTTGAGGATTATCGCTGGGCGGTGCTGCGAGCACGCATGCCGCGATGGCAGTTCGAAATCTTCAACTTCTTCTTCATCTCGCTGTACCAGAACGTCATCCTGCTTCTGATCGCCCTGCCGGCATACACCGCATGGCAGCACCGCGAGAGCGCGTTCGGCCCGCTCGACGTCGTGCTCACTGCGCTGTTCTTCGGGTTCACTGCTGGCGAGACTGTGGCCGATCAGCAGCAGTGGGTGTTCCAGGAGAAGAAGAGGGCGGGCGGGGCCGACTTCCGGCCGCGGTTCCTCTCCGCCGGGTTGTGGCGATTCTCGCGGCATCCGAACTTCTTCTTCGAGCAGGCGCAGTGGTGGGTGCTGTTCTTCTTCGGTGCGGTGGCGGCAGGTTCGGTGCTGCAATGGACAGTGCTGGGCGCCGTGCTGCTGACAGCGCTGTTCATCGGCTCTACCATCTTCACCGAGAGCATCACGAGGTCGAAGTATCCCGAGTACGCGGACTACCAATCACGTACCTCGCCCATCGTGCCGTGGTTCCCGCGAGCACCGCGCAAGGTGGCCGCAGCGGCCTGAGTGTCGCCATCGCCATCGCGGCAGGCACGGGTAGCGTGATTGTCATGTCGTGCATTCGCTTCAATACGCCGGCGCAACTCGCGCAGATGCGAGCCATGGCGCCGACGATGCTGACGGCCGAGCAAGCCGCGGCGCTGCATCCCTCCCCCGAGGTGACCGACAGCAAGTTGCGCCGACTGAGACTGCTCGCGGCTGACTCGAATCCCAAGATTCGGGAGAGCGTAGCGAGCAGCTACCACACGCCGCCCGACCTTTTCGAGACGCTGGCGCACGACCCTGACGCCGGCGTCCGCGCTTGCGTTGCAAAAAACGAAGCGACACCCTGCGACGTGCTTCGCTCACTCGTTGACGATCCGTCCGAGCGTGTACGCGGGTTCCTCGCGGTGAATTTTTATGTGCCGGATGACGCGATGAAACGGCTCGCAGACGACGCGAGCGGAACTGTCCGCGCGCTCGTCCACTGGAAGGTGCAGCTGGCCGACGCCTGACTCACCCCGAGTCACTCTGGTCACACCATTCACTTTCGTCACATAAGCGCCTACCCTTGGCCTATGGCAATTCGGGGGCTGCGGTTCGGCGTGCTCGCCGGCGCGCTCGCCCTCACAGTTGGGTTCACCGTCGTGGCGCCGGCGGTAGCAACCCCAACACCGCTCGCGCGCACCGCCGACTACCCTTCCTGGGATCAAGTCGAGGCAGCCCGTGGCAATGAGGCCGCCACTTCGTCAACCATCGACACGCTTAACCTGCTTCTCGCCCAACTGCAGGCGGATTCTGCTCGCTTGGGCGACGAAGCAGTAAAGCGGGCCGCCGAATCGGATGCCGCGCAGTCAGCCCTCACTGCCGCATCTGACGCCGCGGCCATGCTCACCCGTCAGTCGGATGCCGCGCAGCAGCGATCACGCGAGTCCACCCAACGCGCGGCCGCCGTCGTTGCCGCCCTGTACCGCTCAGGTGGCACCAACCTCAACGGAACAATGCTCCTCGCCAATCCGGACACCTCGTCCAACCTCCTGTACCAGCTCGGCGCACTAGACAAGCTGGGGGCACAGTTCGACACTGTTCTGCAGCAAGCTCAGGTCGATCGCAACCAAGCGCGAGCGCTGAGCGACCAGGCAACTGTCGCAAAGAACTACCGCATCCAGCTTTCGACTGCGGCAAAAAAGGCCTCAGTTACGGCGCAGGGTGCCCTAGATGCCGCGAACGCCGCGGTCGCTACCCAACAAGCGAACCTCCAGCAGGTGTACGCGCAACTGGCGAGCCTGAAGAACACCACTGCACAAGTCGAACAGGCGTACGCCATCGGTCTGCAGCAGTCGAACCAGAGCAGCGGATCGGGTGGCAGCACGACCAGCGGATCGGGCGGCGGGGGTGACAACGGCTACTACGTCACCGACATCCCGTCGAGCGCCGACAACAACCCGGCGGCCGCGCAAGCGTTCGCGTGGGGAATGCTCGCAAACTATGGCTTCGGGCCGGAGCAGAATAGCTGCCTGCTGTGGCTCTGGGATCGGGAATCCAATTGGCGCACGAACGCCTACAACGCCTCAGGGCCGGCCTACGGCATCCCGCAGTCTCTCCCCGGCAGCAAGATGGCGGCGGTCGGAGCTGACTGGCGCACCAACTACCAGACCCAGGTGACGTGGGGCATCCTGTACATCATCGACCGCTACGACACTCCCTGCGGCGCCTGGGCACACTCAGAAGCAGTCGGGTGGTACTGACCCCCGGTGGGCCCGTTCGGGTCGACAGCTGGCTCTGGGCTGTGCGCGTATACAAGACGCGCTCGGCGGCGACCACCGCCTGTCGCGCGGGGCACGTGAAGGTAAACGGTGAGCGGGCGAAGGCCGCACAGACCGTGAAGATCGGCGATGAAGTACGGGTACGAATCGCGGGCTTCGACAGAATTCTCGAAGTGCGCCAGACCCTCGTCAAGCGCGTGGCGGCGACGGTCGCAGCGATGAGTTTCGTCGACAACAGCCCGCCCCTGCCCAGCCCGGAAGAAGTAGCGTTCGCGCCGCGACGCGATCGCGGTGCTGGTCGGCCGACGAAGCGTGAGCGGCGAGAACTTGAAAAATTACGCGGCCGGGACGGCGATCTGGGCGCGTAGCGCAGGTTGCGCAACAGCGCGTACTCTCGTGGCAGGAGCATCCGGCTCTCTCGAGGAGGATCCTGACCATGGCCGACAAGTCACCGAAGAAAAGCACCGCCAAAACCGCGGCGAGCAAGAGCCTCAAGGAGAAGCGCGCCGACAAGAAAGACAAGGCCGCCAGCAAGCGCAAAGACTAGGTCAGGCCTCGGCGGCCGCGACGGTGGCGGGCGGTCTACGACTTGGCTACCGCCTCGGCCGCAGGCGTGAACTCGCGCACCTTGGTGAGGGATGACTCATCGCACGCTCGCGGGTATGTTGGCAAACATGACTAGTCGTGTCGGGCGCATCGCCCTGATCGCCCTCGGCGTGATCGCTCTGCTCATCGGTGGAGTCTTCATCGGGCAAGGGCTCAACCTGATCCCCGGAAGCTTCATGACCGGCAACCGGACGTGGTTCTACATCGGGCTGGTCGTTGCGCTCGTGGGCGTGTTGCTGCTGTGGCTTGGGCTGCGCCGGGCTAAGGGCGACCGCAACGGTAGTTGAGGCGCGCAGCAGGCTCAGCAGACAGTTCTTCGCCGTCGGCGAGGAGATGTAGCCCACCATGAGCCCCGACCCGCTGCGGACGGGAACGCCCTGAGCACCCTGCCCTCCCCACCATCGACAATCGCCGCAGAGGTCGACGATTATTCGTAGCAGCTTCGCCCTTTTGGTGGCACAGCACCCAGCCCAAAGAAGCAGTCATAGTTCGCGCCAGTTAGCGGGGTGCCGAACTGGATACGGTCGCCGGGTGAAATCGTCGGGTTGCTCCCGAGCCGCATTCCGCCGTCATCGATCAGCTGCTCCAGCCCTACCTGGAATCGCGAGGCGATGTCGGATGCCGTGTCGCCGTTCGCGACGACATAAGTGTCAACTAATTTCCCGGCAGGCAGCGCGGTTCCGGTTGCTCCGGTGTGAGTTCCTGAATCGGTCACAGTGATGGGAGCGGATGCCCACGGCGGCAGGCTCACATCCGCCGGCAGGAGCGCCGCAGAACCGAACGCGACCCGGTTTGCGTAGTCGTAGACGGTGAAACTTTCGACGTCCCCCTCAGGCCAGGCGCCGAGAGGGAAGACAAACAGTTGATCAGGATCAGTCGGAACGATAGTTCCGGGGAGTTCAAATCGCGCGTCGCCCTCGACTGAATAGATGCCATCCGCATCAGCAACAAGCGCACCGTGACTCAAGTTGATCCGAAGATCCGTACTAGGGCCGGTCGAAAAGTCCGTGAGGACTATTGCGAACTCCTTGTCGGAGGTCTCGAGGATGGAAACGGTCCCGGTGGTCGTCGCCGCTTGCGAAACGAAGGATCCCGAGAGGCTCACGTGTTCAGCACCGACAGCGCCAGCGGAAGGACTAGGGGTGGCGGTGCGGGCGGCGAGATCGGGTGCCCCAGAGGTGCAACCGCACAAGATGGCTACCAGCGTGACTGCACCGATGATTCCCAACGGTTTCATTCAATGAGACTAGCTCAGACCTTGCGCATCCTTAGGGATGACCTCAGAACCACGTCGGGCTGACAGGATTTGACTCCCCTACTGAGCCGCATCCACATTGCGCAGTTCTCGCAGGTGCGAGTTGTGGGCGAGCGCAATGCGGCTGTCTGCTCAGCGGGGGCCCACGAACAGGTTCGCGTCCGAATCAGCCCGCCACGAAGCGAAACGAACCGTGCCTGGAACGACGAAACGGACCGTCATTCTTGACGGTCCGTTTCACTTCGTGTCGGGCTGACAGGATTTGAACCTGCGACCCCCTGACCCCCAGTCAGGTGCGCTACCAAGCTGCGCTACAGCCCGCGACATGCACCGGTGTCCCGGCACGGTGACCAAGCTTACCGTGCGTTCGATGACCGCAAATGCGAGATGCCGGGAGACATAGGCTCCGCTGTGTTCGCCCAGAGCGTTCAGCGACCTGGGCGGGTAAGTCGTGCAATGTCGGCGGAATACGGGAGGATGTTCACAGCGTTTACTTCCGAGCGGGTCGGCTCGCCCGCATCATCCACCGCCTACTATCGACGGGATCTTCGTGACCGAAATCAGCCAGGAAACCTCCTCCGACAGTCCATACTCAATCGCGGCCGCATCGCTCTCCGCGAATGCACCGGAGAATGCCAAACGCAATAGCCTCGTCATCAACCTGATGCTCGTGGCCACCTTCGTGGTGTTTCTCAACGAAACGATCATCGGCGTGGCATTGCCGCGCGTCATGACCGACCTCAAGGTCGACGCGAGCACCGGCCAGTGGCTGTCCACCGGGTTCATGCTGACCATGGCTGTTGTCATCCCGATCACCGGATTCCTGCTGCAGCGCTTCAACACCCGGCCAATCTTCATCCTCGCGATGTCACTGTTCAGCCTCGGAACCTTCACCGCGGCCATCGCACCCGGGTTCGAGATCCTGCTTGCTGGCCGCATCGTGCAGGCGAGCGGCACGGCGATCATGATGCCGCTGCTGATGACCACGGTCATGCAGCTCGTTCCGCCACAGTCACGCGGCAAGACCATGGGCAACATTTCCATAGTCATGTCGGTTGCTCCGGCGATCGGCCCCATCATCGCCGGCCTGATTCTCAGTGTGTTCCAGTGGCGGGCGATGTTCTTCATCGTCCTGCCGATCGCAATCGGCGCGCTCGTGCTGGGTGCGCTGCGGGTGAAGAACGTGACTGAACCGACGAAGACGTCGATCGATGCGCTGTCGGTCATCCTGTCCGCATTCGGATTCTCCGGAGTGGTCTACGGGCTCAGCAGCCTGGGCGAAGCCGCCGCCGGACATGCCACGGCCCCTTCATGGATCCCGCTGACGGTAGGGGTCGTCGCACTGGCCCTGTTCATCATCCGCCAGCTGCGCCTGCAGAAGTCGGATCGCGCCCTGCTCGACCTACGCACCTTCACGTCCCGCGGTTTCACAATCTCGATCGCGCTCATGGCCGTAATGATGATGGCCCTGTTCGGAACGGTGATCCTGCTGCCCATCTACATGCAGCGCGTCCTCGACCTAAAGCCACTGGACGTCGGAATAGCCCTGCTACCGGGCGGGTTGCTCATGGGCCTTCTCGGCCCGGTGGTGGGTCGCCTGTTCGACAAGATCGGCCCGCGACCACTCGTTGTTCCCGGAGCGATCACGGTGAGCGCCGCGTTATGGACAATGACCCTGTTCGACCGACACACCTCGTTCGCGATGATCCTCGTCACGTACACGGTGCTCAGCGCCGGCTTGGCCTTCATGTTCACCCCGCTGTTCACCTCCTCGCTGGGCTCTCTCAAGCCGCACCTCTACTCGCACGGCAGCGCAACGCTGGCAACGATCCAGCAGGTCGCTGGCGCCGCCGGCACTGCACTGTTCATCGCCCTGTACACCCTGACGTTGGTGCACCAGGGCGAGCAGGGCGCGAGCATGCACGACGCTCGCGCCGCCGGCATACACTCGGCCTTTATGTGGGGCGCGATCATCTCGCTGTTGGCCATCATCGGAGCGTTCTTCGTACCCAAGCCAGACTCGACCTTCGAGCACGCCTCCCTCGACGACTCGTCAGGCGCGCTTGAGGGCTCATCCGGCGCCTAGCACCCGGTCTAGCTACGAGCGAGGCTCGGCGGAGGCTTAGCTTTCGCCGAGCCGCTTCCGCAGGTCGGGCCAGCTGGCTTTGAACCCCGGATGCAACGGCAACCCGTCCACGTCATCCAGGGCAACCCAGGCCAGCGCCTGGCTCTCGGCGTCCCCGATGACCGGGACGAAGGCATCCGTCGACTCGGCGACCACAGTCGTATAACTCCAGAATCCCCGGTCGAACACAGTGCTGAACAGAACTGTGAGTGGCTCGGGCGGAACGCCAGCCTCCTCGTTCGCCTCACGCAGTGCCCCTTCGATGGCTGTCTCCCCCGACTTCAGCGCACCACCCGGCAGCCCCCAGGTGTCGCCGTGGTCGCTCCAGGTCGCGCGCAGCTGCAGCATCACCCCCGCCTCGCGGTGCCAGGCGAGGAGCCCGGCCGCACCGAAGCGCCCCCAGAACTTCTCGCCCTCTGGCCCGAACACCCACTCGTCGCCCACTTCGTGCGGGCGGCGGGGCAGGTTATTCGGCGGATAGCTCACTGCTCCAGTCTGCCGCAGACTCGCGTATGCGGCATCAGACACCAGAACATGGCTCCTCAGGGAGCAGACGCAGTTGTCGGTTTGGCTCGAAAGACCCTGTCACGCCACGTTGCTGCCAGCCGCGTTACAGGCTTTTCAACCCACCGATAGCTGAGATACCCGACGACCAAGGCCGCAGCAAAAGTCACCACCCACCACACCGCGATGGCAGGGACGCTTGACCCGAGCGGTCCCGGAACCCTTTGCCAGATTTGGCCCATCACGGCCAGCACCATGATGTGGCTGAGATAGACGGAGTACGAAATATCCCCGAATATCGACAACCGCCCGACAACCCCGATCCCAGACCTGTTCTCGAAGGCCGCAAAGGCGAGCACGACGAGCGCGAAACCGACCCCCAAGGTGAGCGGTCGCACAAGCGCAGGCCCCGCGGCAATCGCGGTACTGAGAAATACGATCACCGCGACGCCTGCAGCGGCGAGCACACAGGCAAGCACCCGTCCCACCTGCCGGAACAGCAGCGCCGCTACGGCACCAAAAATAAATTCGATCGCCAACGAATTCGTGGGCACCTGAATGAACGGCGAAGCATCGATCGGACCGTTCCAGTTAATCGCGATCAGAACTGCAAACCAGATGCCCAGCCCGAGTGGAAGGAAGCGCTCGGGAACGAGGAGAAGTACCGCGAACACGAGATAAAACCAGAGCTCGATTGTGAGAGTCCAGGCTACAAGCACCAGCGGTAGCGTGTCAGACGGAAGTAGCAAAAACGACGCAAGAAGGTCAACGTGGTTGCCCTGGGAAGAATTGATCAATCCTGGCGCAAGGAAATATACGGGCAGCAGGAGGAGGCAATAGAACCAGTAGGTCGGATAGATCCTGAAGAACCGGCTCCACAGAAACTTTCCGGCTTCACGAATCTCGCCGTGACGCTTGCGCGTTGTCAAGACCATCACAAAGCCGCTGATCACGAAGAAGAGATCGACACCCCACTTGCCGCCGTCAAAAAACGCAGGCAGAACCTGAATACCACCAAAATATTTGTGGGCGCTGTCGAGCGAATGGAACGCAAGAACAGATAGCGCTGCCACGCCGCGCGCCACCTGAATCGAGCGCAGCTGGCCGGGTTTCGCCTCCACCAAAAGTTCCGAACCTTCCACTAGCGCTTACGCTTCTCCCGCACCCGCATGTTCACGTTAATGGGACTGCCTTCGAAGCCGAAGATCTCCCTAAGCCGACGGGTAATGAACCTGCGGTACTGCGGGTCGAGGAATCCCGTCGTGAACAGCACGAATGTCGGCGGACGCGACGCCGCCTGCGTGCCGAACAGGATGCGGGGCTGCTTGCCACCGCGCACCGGGTGCGGGTGCTCGGCAGTCAGCTCGGCCAGCAGCGCGTTGAACTTACCTGTCGGGATTCGGGTATCCCACGAGTCGAGCGCAAGCTCAAGCGCCGGAACCAACTTTTCCAGGTGGCGGCCCGTCTTCGCCGAAATGTTCACCCGGGGAGCCCAGGTCACGTGCGAAAGATCCTGCTCGATCTCCTTCTCCAGGTAGATCCGACGCTCGTCATCGAGGAGGTCCCACTTGTTGTAGGCCAGAACGAGGGCGCGGCCAGACTCGAGCACGAGGTCGATGATCTTGAGATCCTGCACGCTGATCGGGGCTGTGACATCCAGCACGACGACGGCGACTTCCGCCTTCTCAAGTGCCGCAGAAGTGCGCAACGTCGCGTAGAAATCGGCACCCTGGGCGAGATTCACCCGGCGACGGATACCTGCGGTGTCAACAAAGCGCCAAAACTTTCCGCCCAACTCGATCTGCTCATCGACCGGATCGCGGGTGGTGCCTGCCATCTCGTTGACCACGACTCGCTCCTCCCCCGCGGTCTTGTTCAGCAGGCTGGACTTGCCGACGTTGGGCCTTCCGAGGATAGCGACGCGTCGCGGGCCCCCGACCTCCTCTTTGGCAACGGCAGAAATCGTCGGGAGAACAGTCATCACTTCGTCGAGCAGGTCCGCTACGCCGCGGCCATGCACGGCCGAAACGGGCCACGGCTGGCCGAGGCCAAGCGACCAGAGTGCCGCAGCCTCCGGCTCGTGACGCACGTCGTCAACCTTGTTAGCTACGAGGATCACGGGCTTCTTGGTGGCGCGAAGCATCCGAACCACATGCTCGTCGGTCGAGGTCGCGCCCACCGTGGCATCCACGACGAACAGCACTGCGTCCGCCAGATCGATCGCGATCTCTGCCTGCGCGGCGACCGAGGCGTTGATGCCCTTGGCGTCCGGCTCCCAGCCACCGGTGTCGACGATGGTGAACTTGCGATCGTTCCATTCACCCTTGTAGTTGACCCTGTCGCGCGTGACGCCTGGGGTGTCCTCGACCACGGCCTCACGGCGACCAATGATGCGGTTGACCAGCGCGGATTTGCCGACGTTGGGGCGTCCGACGATAGCGAGCACGGGCAGCGCGGGCAGATACACGATCGCATCCGGGTCCTCTGTCACTGTGTCGAGGATGTCGAGGTCTTCGTCATCAAGCTCGTACTCGGCAAGGCCCTGTCTCAGGGCGCTCGCTCGCTGCGCGGCTTCCGTATCGTCGAGGCTCGTTATCCGCTCAACGAGCGCGGAATCGAGTTCCGGAAAGTCGTCGTTGTCGTCGGCCATGGTAAATCCTTAGGTTTGCGTGTCAGTTCGCACGAGACTCACGACAGCCTTCACGGTCTGGTCGAAGTCGAGTTCGGTGGAATCGAGAGTGGTCACACCCTCTGCGGCGTTCATGAAGTCGACGACTCGAGAATCCTGCGCGTCGCGGGAACTGAGCTCCCTCGCCGTCTTCTCGGCGGATGCTCCTGGAAGTTCCGCTGAACGCCTGCTCATTCTAGCTTCTTCGCTCGCGGTGAGCAGAATCCGCACCTCGGCGTCGGGTGCGACCACCGTCGTGATGTCGCGCCCCTCGACGACTATCCCGTCTTTGGTGCTGCCCCGGATGACCCGACGAAACAGTTCGACCATGAACTGCCGCACCTCAGGCACTCGGGCCACAGCACTCACGACCGCTGTCACGCGCGGTTCCCGGATGTCAGCTGTCACGTTGTCGGTGCCAACCGTCACGAAGTACCCGTTTGGGTCAATCCCAATCCCGTAGTCAAATCGCGGTAGCGCGTCGATCACATCGGTCGGACCATAGGTGTCGATGCCCTGCTCAAGGCACATCCAGGCAAGTGCCCGATAGGCGGCGCCAGTGTCAAGGTAGTCGTAACCCAACTCCTCGGCTGCAGCACGGGAGACACTCGACTTTCCGCTGCCGGCTGGCCCGTCGATGGCGACAACAACCGTCATTCCTGATCCCCGGCCAGCTTCCAGCCGCGCGCTGTGAGGGCAGACGCGAGACCCGGTTCCAACTCGGGCAGTACGGCGATCTCGGCCAGACCGAACTGCGCGCCGGGCGAGTGCTCCAGCCTCAGATCTTCCATATTCACGCCGGCTTCGCCAATCTCCGAAAGCAGCCGCGCGAGTTCGCCCGGCTTGTCGTTGACCATGACGACGAGCGTGGCAAAGCTGTTGGCCTGTCCGTGCTTGCCGGGAATACGCGCTACCCCGGCGTTTCCGCCTGCGAGTAGGTCGGCGACAGCACGGCGCGCCCCTGGCGCATCCGGTGTCTCGAGCGCTGCGATGACCGAATCGAGATCGTCACGGTAGTCGCGCAGGATCTCCACGATCGGAGCCGCGTTCGCGCCGAGGATCTGCACCCAGAGCTCCGGGTCGCTGCCCGCGATCCTCGTGGTATCGCGGAGCCCCTGTCCGGCGAGCGCCACTGCGGACTCCGAGGCACCGGAGAGCCGTCGGGCAAGAAGTGTCGAAATGATCTGCGGCACGTGCGAAACGAGGGCGACGCTGGCATCATGTTGGCCCGCGGACATCATCACCGGCACCGCGCCCAGGTCGACAACCAGATTTTCGACGATTCTGCGACGGTCGGGATCGCCGTCTCCAATTACCCAAGGTCGCCCGATGAAAATATCGGCACGGGCGGAGATGGGGCCCCCGCGCTCACGGCCAGCCAGCGGGTGCGAGCCGACGTATCGGGCGGTGTCGGCACCAGCCGCTTCGAGCTCGGCGAGGATGCCCGACTTCACGCTCGCGACATCCGTCACAGTTGCGTTCGGCCAGGCTCGCAGTTCTGCCGCGACCACAACGGCGGTGGAATCCGGCGGGACAGCAACGACAACAAGGACGGGTCTATCCCCGGCGGCGGCGGCCCGACCAGCTCCATAGTCGATGGCCAGCTGCAGGTTCGAACGCGACGAATCCTGCAAGATCACGTCGACCCCGAGGGCGATCAGCGCGTGACCGATGCTCGCGCCGAGTAGCCCTGTGCCCACGATGCGGACCTGGCCTCCGATGCGGCTCGTCGCAGCGT